>DATAIE010001054.1:0-10265 GCA_036262875.1 Verrucomicrobiales bacterium | reverse complement strand
ACGGTGAGCACGCTCTTTCTGCTCCAGCAACTCCAGCGCGAGAGTGAAGGCGGAAACCGGTTCGAACGCCTGCGCCCGTCCATCCCGCTGTGGCTGCAACTGCTCGCGGTTCTTATTCTGACCTGGCTGATGGCCGAGCCGCGCTGGATGGAGCAAAACAGCGTCCAGCAAATCGCCGTGGTCCTCGACGGCTCCGCGTCCATGAGCGTCAGCCGCGAGCGGGTGGCCAAACAGCTTCCGGAAACCTTGAAGAGGATGGCCTCCGCCACAGCGCACACCGAGTTTTACCTGCTCGACAGCCGTCGCGATTCCGGGCACCTCTATCACGGAGATTCTGTTAGCGGGCTCATGGAAGCCGTAGCCGCATGGCAACCCTCAGGAGGCACCCACGATCCCGCGCCGTCGCTGCGGCTGGCCCGCGGTTTGGCAGGACGGGAGGGGACGCTGATCTACGTGACGGATCACGATACGAAAGACCTGCCCTCCGCCGCACGTCTGCTGGCCCTCGGCCAGCCTGAAAACAACACCGGCATCGCCGGAGTGACCACGGAGGAAACCGGCGGACGCACCGTCTGGAGGGCCGTATTGAAGAACTACAGCACAGCCCCGCAAACCCGCGAATGGTGGACGACATCCGGTGAAACCCAGGGGGAACATCACAGCGTCACCCTGCCACCGCAGGGGATGCAGAATGTGCAGTCGGCCTTTGCAGAGGACCAGACGGAGGTGACGCTGCACCTGACACCTGACAAATTCACCGCAGACGATACCGCCCCTTTGGTGCGCCCGCACCTGCGCCAGTTGGCGGTGCTCCTGCCGCAGGACGAATTGGCGCTGCCGCAGGAACAGCAGCTCTACACGGCGCTGTTCAACAGCCTGCCGGGAGTGACCGTTACCGCAGACCGGGCGGCCACGGATGTCATGGTGGCCCACTACGATCCCCTCGATCCCGCCCTGCCGGACAAGCCGGCCTGCATCTTCGTCCGCGACCCGCGCAATGACGCCCCGGTGCTCACCGGCACACTCCTGGTGGAACAGCATGCGCTCACCGACAATCTCAACTGGCAAAGCCTGCTGGTGGAGGACGCCCTGAGCATCCCCGCCAAAACCGGCGATGAAGTGCTCATCTGGCAGGGCGAGCGCTCCCTGCTCTTCCTGCGCGGCCCTGCGGAGAAACGCCTGATTTGTTTCAACTTCGACCTGCGGAAGTCCAATGCCAGACGGCTCCCGGCCTTTGTGATCGGTATCCACCGGTTCCTTGAGGATGTGCGCCGCCGGATTGTGAGGGAGGAATGGCGGAATGTGGAGTGCGGCCAGCGTTTGAACTGCCCCGTGGAAACCGGTGCCGGCGCTGCCCCGGTGACCCTCACATGGAAGGCAACCGGCGACGGGAAGGACGGCAGCGTCACTGTCCCGGCGCTCCAGGCGGGCCTGCTGACGGCCCCGGATGTACCTGCCCTCCTGGAGCTGAAACAAGGGGATCGCCTGCTCCTGAAGTCCGCTGCTCATTTCGCCGACGTGCGCGAAGCCGACTTCACCACCGCCGCCAGCCGTCAGGAACTGGAGGGCGTCCAGTCCGCCCTCGTGCAGCGCCACAGCCGCGCCGACGGCGCCTGGCGGCTGTGGATGCTCGCCCTCATCGCCGTGCTGGCCGCGGCGTGGTACTTCATCAATCGTCCCCTGGAAAGACGGCGAAGAGTGGCGGTGTGAAGCCCCACAGGCGAACAGTCACCGCGGCACCCGGAATGCTCCCTCGGTCTGTTAGCCGCGAAGGCGCGGCTTGCCTCCGCGTTCAATCATCGCTTAATAAGTCTTAATGCACCTGCGCCTGCTCCTCCCTGTCGCTTTATCCCTGTTTTTCCCCGCCGCATGGCTTCCGGCGGTCCCGGCCAATCTGGCCCCGGCGGGCACAGCGAGTGCCTCCACCTCCGACTTCGGCTCCGTCCCCGCGGACATCAACGATGGAAACCGGGACGGCGGTTTTTATACGGGCGGTTCGGTCTGGCACTCGGTCATTCCGGATGCGGCTCCCTGGGTGGAGGTGGACCTCGGGGCAAATTATTACCTCGACCGTGTCATGATCTGGCCGCGCACGGACGTGTTGCAGGGCACCGTGAAAAACATCCGCATCCAAATCACGAACGCTGCGGGCACCGAGGTCTTCAATCAGGTGTATCTCGCCGGCACCGCGGCGGACAATCCATGGGGCACGACCGCTATGCGAGGCCTCACAGGCCGCAAGGTGCGCGTATCGCGCGCGGACAGCCCGGTGAATCCTAACTTTTTCAACCTGGCGGAACTGACGGTCTACGGACAGTCCAATCCCATCCCGCCCAACCTCGCTCTGAACAAGCCCTATACCTCCGCCAGCCCCGGGGCCTACACCACGCCGGTCAATGCGGGAAACGACGGGATCATCGACGGCGACTATGCACATACCGGGCATCCCATATATCACAGTGGAGTGACTGCGGTGGGGGACTACTATCAAATCGATCTCAGCAACGGCGCGGCGACAAATCAGGAGGTGGACCTGGTGCGCCTGTTCAACCGGACCGACTATTCCAATAACACCAGTCTGAAGTTGAGCCTCAAAAACACCGCCGGCACGGAAGTATGGAGCCAAACGGTGAACGTCACGCGCGATACGCTGGTAAACAACGGACGGCAGTATGACATCACCGTGGATGTTCCCGGCACGGTGATGGCACGTTACGCTCGCGTGGAGACAGTGGCCTCCGAGCCGCTGGTGTTTACGGAACTGGAAGTCTTCGGGCCGGAAATAGACATTATCCCACCGACGGCCGCTGGCGTCGATCCCCCGGCCGGTGACCTGGTGGCTGAACTCTATCAAACCACGGTACAGTTTACCGAAAGCGTCACGGGGGTGAATGCCGCGGATCTGCTAATCAACAATATCCCCACCTCCAGCGTCACGGCGCAGAGCGCCACCTCCTGGCTCTTTTCCTTTCCCCAGCCTTCTGCCGGTGCTGTCACGTTTTCGTGGGCAGCCGGTCATGGCATTACCGATGCGGCGGCCAATCCATTCAACGGCACATCGTGGCAGGTGATACTGGACACGTCTCTGCCTGCGCCGCGTCCCTACCTTTCGGAATTCATGGCCGACAACCAGGGCGGGCTGGAGGATGCGGACGGCGATTCACCGGACTGGATCGAGATCACCAATCCCGGCCCGACGGCGGTGAATCTCGGCGGCTGGTATCTCTCGGACAGCCCCGCCGACCTGACAAAATGGCAGTTTCCCTCACCGGTCGTCCTGGCTGCGGGTCACAGTCTTGTCGTCTTCGCCTCATCAAAGGACCGGCGGGTGGCGGGGGGGGAACTCCACACGAATTTCAAACTCGATCCGGATGGAGAGTCCATCCTTCTCGTGAAGCCGGACGGCCTCACCGTCGCAAGCCAGTTTCTCAATTATCCCCCTCAGTTGAAAAATGTTTCCTGGGGCACCGGGCGGCTGCTGAATGCGGTACCCAGTGTGTCCGCCGGAGCGGCGGCCAAAGTGCTGATCCCCGCGGGGCCGGTCACCGGCTGGACGGCGCGCACCGGCTTCGATGATTTCGCCTGGCTCAGTGCGACGACGGGAGTGGGCTTCGATCAAACCGCCGGGCTCAACGGCACCGGCCCGCTCGGTTACTGGAATTTCAACGATGCCTCCGTCCCCTCCTCCGCGGTGGATGCCACAGGCCGGGGGCTGACCGGCACCATAGTCACCGCCACATACTCAGCGGACGCAGGCGGACGCACGGGGCTGCCCGGCGACCGCGCCATGAACTTTGGGGGAACCGGTGTCGTGCGCATCCCCGGAGCATCCACCGGTGCCTTCGATGCGATCACCTCCCGCAATGGGGTGGCTGTCAGCACATGGGTCTATGGTGCGGCCACACAACCCATAGAGGGTTTTCTGTTCTTCGCGGGCAGCGAGGCCGGCGGGGGCGGCATTCGCGTCATGGATGCCCACCTGCCGTGGAGTGACTCCGTTATCTACTGGGATACCGCGGGCTGCTGCGACCCGGCGCGCCAGCGGGTTTCCATCGGAGAGCCGAATCCCGCGCGGTGGCGCGGTCAGTGGAATCACTACGTCCTGCAAAAGGACGGCGACAAAAAGGAGATCTGGCAAAACGGCTCCCTCTTCTTCTCCGGCACCAGCACCGACGCGATGATGAACTTCCGCAGCCTCTACATCGGTGCCTACACCGCGACCGGCACGACAGGCTATCGCGGGCTCATTGATGACTTCGCCATCTGGGACGGCGCGCTCACGCCGCAGCAGATCGGGGCGCTTGCCGGAGGCGCATCACCTCTGACCATTCGCTCGCTTGCGCCCGCGATCACGACGGACCTGGCGGCGTCCATGCGGAATGTGAATCCGTCAGCTCTCATCCGTATTCCCTTCACCGTCACCGATGCCTCAGGCCTGGACCTGCTGGTTTTGAAAATGCGTTATGATGACGGCTTTGCAGCATGGCTGAACGGCACGGAAATCGCCCGGCGCAATGCACCGTCAGGCTTCGCTCCGTCCTTCAATGCCGCTGCCACTGTCGCCCGGCCCGGCGGCGCGGCACTGGTGGAGGAAGAGATCGACGTCTCGCGCTACGCCACGCTCCTTACCGAGGGAACCAACGTCCTCGCGATTCAGGGCATGAACGCTTCCGCAGCGGACGCAGATTTCCTGGTGCTCCCCGAACTGACGGCGGGGCGTTTCCAGCAGGGGCGTTTCTTTTCCACGCCATCGCCGGGCACCGCGAATGGTCAGGGCTATTCCGGTTTTGTCGCCGATACGGTCTTCAATCCACAGCGCGGATTCTACAGCACACCGCAAACGGTCACCATCAGTTGCGCCACCCCGGGATCGAAAGTCGTCTACACTACGGACGGCAGTATTCCCTCCCTGACAAATGGCACGCAGTCGCCCTCGCCGGCCACGGTGAGTGTGACCGGCACCACCACTCTCCGCGCCGCCGCTTTTGTGTCCGCGAGCGATCTCGGCCCGGCAAATGTGGATACACACACCTATCTTTTCGTCGATCAGGTGGCCGCCCAGCAACGGCCCGCCGCCGCGCCTGTCACATGGCCCGGCAATTTCACCGGGGACTACACTATGGACTCCCGCATCGTGAACAATCCCCTGCCCGGCTATACGCTGCACGATGCCCTGCTCAGCATTCCCACGCTCAGTATCACCTGCACTCCGGCGGACATCTGGAGCACATCGGGAATCTACGCGAACAGCGGGGCGCGCGGCGATTCATGGGAACGTCCCGCCAGCGGCGAATGGCTCGATCCCGCGGGCGGCGATGGCTTTCACATCGACTTCGGACTCGCCATTCACGGCAACATCAGCCGGGACAAAGGGTTCACGCCCAAGCACGGATTCAAGATGTTCTTCCGCTCGCAGTACGGCGAATCCAAACTGGAACACAAGCTCTTCCCCGGCAGCCCGGTGGACAAATTCGATCAGCTCATTCTCCGCGCTGGCAGCACGGACACGTTTCCCTGCCTCGAATGGTCCGCGGTTGGGCTCGGCCCCAACGGCGCCTCCTATCAGCGCTGGGCCCGCGCATGGGCGAGCTATATCCGGGATCAGTGGGTGCGGGACTCTCAGATCGCCATGGGACAGCCTTCGGCGCACGGGCGCTACTGTCACCTCTATCTCAACGGGATCTACTGGGGCCTCTATAACATCTGTGAACATCCCGACGAGGATTTTCAGTCGGACCACCTGGGAGGAAAATCGCAGGAGTATGACGTACTGGTGGACTTCGCAGAGTTGAAGAGCGGCACCCTTTCCGCCTGGCAGCAGCTCATGAGCCTCGGCAACGGCAGTGCCTCCGACGCAGCCTTCCAGCAGATGCAGGGCAACAATCCTGATGGAACCCGCAATCCGGCGTTTCCGGTCCTGCTCAATGCGAACAGTCTCATCGACTACATGCTGCTCCACGTTTTCTGCGGCGCCGATGACTGGCCCAATCACAACTGGTGGGCCGGACGCGCCACGCGAAACACCACTGCGGTCAATGACGGCTTCCACTTCTTCGCGTGGGACCAGGAAATCAGCAATGAAAATGTCATCTACGAACGAACCTCCTGGCAGACGAATCCCGCCAAATACGCGGATGTGAATGCCGGCAACACCCCCACTCAGACCTACTACGCTCTGCGGCAGGGCAGCCCGGAGTTCCGCATGAAATTCGCCGATCGCGTGCACCGGCATCTTTTCAACGCGGGAGCCCTGACCACGACGGAAGCACTTGCCCGCTGGAATGCGCGGGTGACGGAAATCGATCATGCCATCGTCGCCGAGTCCGCCCGCTGGGGTGACTACCAGCCGAATCTGATCAACCCGGGCCAGCCCTACCGCCGTCAGGTGGAATGGCAGCAGCACCTCGCATGGATGGCCGCGAACTACTGGCCGCAGATCAATGCCACGGCCCTCGCACGCTTCCGGAATGCCAATCTGTATCCGTCCGTCAATGCCCCGGCCATCAATCCGTTCGGCGGCTATTATCTTCCGGGCTTCGCCGCCACCCTGACAAATTCGAATGCCGGCGGCGCCATCTTCTATACCCTCGATGGATCGGATCCCCGTCTTTCCGGCGGTGCAACGAACCCGGCGGCGCTGACCTATTCCACACCGGTGACCATGACCGGCCCCACAACCGTGAAGGCCCGGGTTCTCCTGTCCGGCACATGGAGCGCCCTCCTGGAAACGGTATTCACTCCCGATCCCGACCGCGACCACGACGGCATCCCCAATGACTGGGAAACACAGTTTGGGCTCAACCCTGACGCGGCAGGAGATGCCGCGCAGGACACCGACAGCGACGGCAGCTCCAACCTCGCCGAATACGCCGCGGGCACCGATCCCCGCGATGGCTCCAGCGTCTTCACAGCGACAAGTCTAACGGATACCGGAGGTCTGCACATCCGCTTCACCGCGCGCCCCGGCCGCCGTTATCGTCTGGAGGCGAGCGACTCGCTCTCGACCTGGACCATTCTGAAATCCCGGGCTGCCGTGGCCACTGACGAGGAGGTGGATTGGGTCATCAGCCCGCAGGAAAGCAGGCGTTACTATCACGTGGTGGCGGAGCCCTGAGAAGAAACAGCACTTTGCACGGTGGAGCGAGGCTCCTGCCGGGCCCTGGATAGAGATGCTCGGCAGGAGCCTCGCTCCACCTCTGAAAGACCCGCCAGCCTTCACACTTGCCCTGCGGGCCGGTGTCATGGAATGAAGAGGGGACTAAGCCTCTTCATTCATGCTCACACCTGCACCCCGCGTTCGTTTTGCGCCTTCGCCCACCGGCTACCTCCACGTCGGCGGAGGGCGCACGGCTTTGTTCAACTGGCTCTTTGCCCGGCGCAATGGCGGCACCTTTGTCCTGCGGATTGAAGACACGGATGCGGCCCGCAACACCCCGCAGGCACTGGCGGCGATCCTCGACGGGCTGCGCTGGCTGGGGCTGGACTGGGATGAGGGACCGGAAGCCGGCGGGGACTATGGTCCGTATTTTCAAAGCCAGCGGCAGTCCATCTACGATGCCTACCTGCAGCGCCTCACAGACGGAGGCTACACCTATACTGAGGAGAACGGCTCCGTGCGGTTCCGTTCACCAAAGCAGGTCATCCTGCTGCCGGACGAGATTTGCGGAGAGATCAAAATCGATCGCACCAACGAGCCGGATATGACCATCCGCCGTCCGGACGGAGGCTACATTTTCCACTTTGTCAATGTGGTGGATGACATCGAAATGAAGATCACGCACGTGATCCGGGGCGAAGACCACATCTACAACACGGGCAAGCACCTCGAACTGTTCCAGGCGTTCGATGCCGCTCCGCCGGTTTACGCACACATCCCGCTCATCCTGAATCAGGAGGACGGCTCAAAGATGAGCAAGCGCAGCGCGGGAGCCTCCCTGGAATACTACATGGCTAACGGCTATCTCCCGGAGGCCGTTCGCAATTACCTGTGTCTGCTCGGCTGGTCCTCTAAGGACGACCGTGAAGTGCTGCCCCTCTCAGAAGTGCAGAGCCTCTTCGACTGGGACCATCTCAATCACCACAACGCGAAGTTCGATCTCGAGAAATGCCGCTGGATGAACAGCGAATACCTCAAGCTGCAAAGCGAGGCGGACTTTGTCACGTCAGCGAAGGCATGGCTGAACGGAGCACCTCTCGGCGCTCTCGACCCGCGCTCTGCTCCGTCATTTGCCGCGCTCAAGCCCCTGCTTGCCGGTGCGCCGCTGGAGGCACTGCTGCCGCTCATCAAACCGAAGATCAAAGTAATGCCGGAATGCGTGGAGCATCTGGCGATGCTGCTGGATGCGAACGGCCCCATCGCGGACGATGTGCGCACAAAGATCAGCGGCCAGGCGGATGCGGCGGCGAAGTTGCGTTCGCTCACCGGTCACCTTGAGGCGCTCATTCACTGGAACCGCGAGCATATCCAGGACGGCATCAACCTCGCCGCAGCAGAGTTGAAGGTGAAGCCAGGCGCCCTCATGTTCCCTCTGCGCGTAGCCATTACCGGACAGGGACACGGCGTGGACCTGCTGCCGGTGCTGGAGGTTCTCGGCAAGGCGGAGACCATTGTGCGCCTCCGCACCCGCACGCCGCTGCTCACCGCCACTCCCTGACTCACGCATGGCTGGGGACCCCATTCTTTTCAACGCCGCAGACCTCGATCGATGGGCGGAAACCGGCGGACGGCTAACACCTCCGGCACGGCTCGCCGTCATCGGCGATCCCGTGGCCCACTCGCTCTCACCGGAGATGCACAATGCGGCCCTGCGCGCCTGCGGGATCGATGCACAGTATGTCCGCCTGCACCTGCGTCCTGACGAATTTCGCGCGGCGCTGCCGAAACTCAAAGCACTGGGATTCACCGGATGCAACTGCACCATTCCTCACAAGTTCATGGCGCTTGAGGCCGTGGATGAAGTGCATCCCGCCGCCCGCCGGGCGGGTGCGGTAAACACGCTCATCTTCCGCCCGGATGGAGTGCTCTACGGACGAAACAGTGACGCTCCCGGATTCCTTCGCACGGTGCGCGAGGAGTTCGGACGCGAAGTAAAAGACTTGCGCATTCTCGTGCCAGGAGCCGGAGGAGGCGCTGGCGCCGCGGTGGCTGCCGTCTGCGCCATGGAGGGCTGCCGGGAATTGATCCTGACAAACCGCACGCTGGATAAGGTGGAACAGGTCGCCGCGGGACTGAGTGATCTCCCCGGAGGCGCGGTCACCACCGTGCTGCCATGGACAGAACAGGCGCTCACGGAGGCGATGCCCCGCGTGGATTTGATCGTGAACTGCACGAGCCTTGGCATGACGCCGGGCGATCCGGAAGTGGTGCCTCACCGGCTGCTGCAGCCGCATCACCTCGTCTATGACATGGTGTACAAGCCGCTGGTGACGCCCCTTGTGGCTGCCGCCCGGACAGCTGGAGCCCGGGCGATCAACGGCATTCCCATGCTGCTGTGGCAGGGAGTGTATGCCTTTGAGTGGTGGTTTGACCGGCCGGCCCCGGCGGACGAAATGCGCCGCGGTCTGGAGGCGGCGGTACAGCGTTCCCTTGCCGGCCATTGAGACTGTCTCTCACATACCGAGAGCAGACTTGATGCGCTCCAGTTCACTGCGCAGCTCGCTCAGTTCGGATTCCATTTTGGCCTTCCAGTCTTCCGAAGGGGGCACCTCTACAGACGGAGCGGCCACAGGGAGAGTGGCGCTGTCGACGGGTCCGCACAGAAGATGGGCATACGCTTTCACCCGGCGACCGCCGCCCGGCGGCAGCACTATGGCGAGAGGACCCACCGGATAATTCACAAGCTTCATGGCCCACTCTTCGGCGGCTTCCGGACTGGGAAAGGCGTGCATCCGCTCCGTGCGGGTCCGCAGTTCGCTAACGGTTTGGACGTTCCGCAGCAACAGTTCACACAACACTGCCATCATCCCGCGATCGAGCCCGCCGTAGACGTTCTCTATCGTATGTTTGTACTTCGGTCCGCGCGAGCCGGCCATGGAGATCATCACCGCCATCCGTTTCCGGCGCAGGCCTTCCAGGGCGGCTTCGACCGTCCTGCTGTCCCACTCCACTACCGGGGAACGGTTGCTCTTTTGATTACAGGCCGCGGTAAGGCCGCCCAAGGTCATGGGATAGTATTCCGGAGTGGTGGCCTCTTTTTCCATCAAACAGCCGAGCACGCGGGCTTCGGCAAAGGAGAGCACGGCTTCGGATTCCGGGGACATGTCAG
>DATAIE010001053.1:0-3049 GCA_036262875.1 Verrucomicrobiales bacterium | reverse complement strand
AGAGCCACGCGCCAAGAGACTCTCCCCTCACTTTTTTCGCCTCCTGGGCGAGTGCTGTAAAAACACGCTGCGCGACGTCCTCCGCCGCATGCCAGTCTCCGCCCGTCTGTCTCCGGGCCGCCGCCATCACAAATCCGGAGTAACGGTTCACCAGTTCCCGGAACGCCTCCGCCGACCGCGACGCGGCGAACCTCTGCAGCAGTTCATCATTGGAGGGGAGAGCGGCCATATTCAGTGGTTTCCTGAAATAGCCCGCCGCGCCGGAAAAACCGACAAGAATTTATGACCTCCCCCCGGCTTGCCGGGCTTACAGTTCTTTGATCGTCAGATTCCGGAACCAGGTCTCGTCACCATGATCCTGGAGCATGATGCGGCCTTTGGCATTTTTGGCGAATTCGGGGACGTCCTTGAACTTGCTCTTCGCATGCGCCGCTTTCCAGGCATCAGTGGCGGTGTCCATTTCCACTACTTTGGCACCGTTGAGCCAGTGCTCGAACTTTGTGCCGCGGACCACAATTTTTGACGTGTTCCACTCACCCGGAGGATTCAGTTTTTTCGCTTTGGGATCAGGTGCAACAAAATCGTAGAGGGAAGCCGTCTGCCGCTGGGGGCCGACCTTCGCGTCGGGATGTTTGGAATCATCGAGAAGCTGATACTCCGGGCCGAGGTTGCCCTTCTTGTCGTAGGCCATCACACGGTATTTCACCCCGCTGTTGCCGCCCGGTGCGATCTTCCATTCAAAACTGAATTCAAAGTCCCCGTATTCCTTCTCCGAGTAAAGATCGCCACCCTTTGAGGCCCGATGGAGCACTCCGCCCTCCTCCACAACCCAGCCGCTCTTGAGAGGCTTCCCGTCTGCACCCGTCCATCCTTTGAGGTCCTTGCCGTCAAAAAGAGAAACCGGATCGGCAGCAACAACAGTGAAGGTAAGGATGGACAGGAAGGAAAGGACGCGGCGTTTCATAAGGAGATGGGGGTAAGCAGCAGCATCTTAGTTCGCAGCGCGGGGACAATCCAATCCATCCAGCCATCCGTCTTAGCGTATCTTCAAAGGGTGCGGCCGGCCGCCTGCAGAAATGCGGCGACTTCCTCCTCGATCGCATCAGGGGTGGGTGCCATGGGCACGCCGGAGGACGGGTCATCCCGATAGCAGTTCAGGACGCCATCGTCGTAAATGAATCCGAGGGTTGAGGCGTTGAGCCGGAGGGAGGTTCGGCTGCCGGTCTCATTGGCGGCGACGACGGCGCGCGGGATCAGGGGCGGGTCCACTTCACATTCCACGTTTTTTTGCCGGGCCGCGCTTTCCGCCAGCACGGCTGCCCGGGCACGCACCAGCACGGGCACGACGAATCCCGCCAGGAAGGACATGGCATTCCGTGCCTTGTCCTCCGCCGTCTCCCGGGACTTCTGCGCAGAGTCCTCCGCTGCCTGGATCGCCTGGGAAAATACTTGCCGGAAATCTTTCATGCGGGCTCATCGTCAACATTGGCAGGGCGGTCAAGGTTTCATCGCCCCCTCCCTGCCTGTCGCTTCGCCATCCCGGTAACTTTAATACATCAGGAAGCCCTGCCGTGATCCGGCAAAGCTGCGGGCGTATCCCTGAAAGCCGGAGATGATTTGCCCTGCGGAACGGCGGGCGTTGAGATCGCGCCAGAGATTGTCGCTGCCCCAGACTTTGTTGAAGAGAGAGACGGTGTCTCCCCGGCTGGCACGGAGCGGCGCGCCACCGGTGCGGCGGACGATCTCGCTCGTGAGGATGACGGCGAGGGCGATGATATCCGTGCTGCCGTGGGGATCGATGCTCAGAGCTACGCCGGCAAAGCCGGGCTTGCGGGAACTGACATACGGACTGAAGCGCACGCCGGGGATGCCCATGCGGCTCATGTAAGCGGTGAATTCCTGCGGATTGATGCCCTTTCCGCCGGCGTATTCAAACGGCCTGGCGGTCCCGATGCCGATGTCCACTCCGTCGAGGCCGCCGAGAATGCCTGTCGCCGCGTAATAAAGCGGAGAGTCCACGTGAGGAATGTTAGGCGAGGTGGGAATCCAGCGCAGGCCGGTATCCCGCCACGCCATGCCCCGCTGCCAGCCGCGCATGGGCACGACAGAAAGGCGCGGACGCGCGGCCCACCAGCCGCGGGCATTGCCCATGCGGGCCAGTTCCCCGGCGGTCATACCGTGAAGATACGGAACAGGGATTTGTCCTACAAACGATTTCCAGCGCTCCTCGCGGGGCGGCCCCTGAACCCTGAGCCCGCCGACCGGATTCGGGCGGTCGAACACCACAAACTCTTTGCCTGCCTGTCCGCAGGCCTCCATCGCCACGGCCATGGTGCTGATGTAGGTGTAACTCCGGCTGCCGATATCCTGAAGGTCGAAACAGACCACATCGACATTCGATAACATCGCCGGAGTCGGTTTGCGGGTGTCTCCGTAGAGACTGTAGGCGATGAGACCGGTGAGCGGATCGCGGCGGCTGCCCACCTGATAGCCCGCCGGCTCCCGGCCGTCGAGCCCGTGCTCCGGCGTGAAAAGCGTGGTGAAGGACCGTCCCAGCGCCCGCTGCAGCACCACGCGGCTCGGCGTCCCCCGCGAATCCACACTCGTTTGATTGAGAATCAACCCCACCCGCTTGCCGCGCAGGAGATCAAAATTGTGCTCGCGCAGGACATCGATCCCGAGAGCGAATGGCCCGGAGGCCGCGGGCGGACGCACCGGGGCGGAGGGCCCGGGGCCGACGCAGGAGCTGAGGAGGGAGGCGGCAGAGAGTCCGGTGAAACGGACGAAGTTCCGGCGGTTCAAGGCGGTGCGGTTTTGAAAGGTTAGAGAATACGATAACGGCTGAGGTCCTGGGTATCCACAATGCCAACAGGCACGCGGGCTCCATCGAGCACTACCAGTTCGTCGACCGGATGCCGCTCCAGGATATTCAGAATCTCCGCGGCCAGCCGGTCCGATTGAATGGTGACCGGCTGGCGGATCATGAAACGGGTCACGGGAGCAGCCGCGATGTCTGGGTGGCTCTCGTAGGCGCGCGTGAAGTCTCCCT
>DATAIE010001052.1:0-18254 GCA_036262875.1 Verrucomicrobiales bacterium | reverse complement strand
TCCGGGCAACGGATACACCCGTGACTGCTCGGCAGGCCGCGATTGAATCCGCCCACATGCACCCCGACACCGTAATCTGTCAGGCGCAGCCAAAACGGCATGGCGATTCCCTGATATTCGGTTCCCTTCGGTTTGGGCCCCTTATGCTCCCAGGCGCGGGCGACCACCACATCACGGGTTTCCTTCGTGACATACTGTCCATAGAGGTTGGAGCGTTTAAGCGGGAGTTTTTCCCTGACAAAATAGCTCCCCACCGGAGTCGGGTGCTCCGGCACGCCGGGCGAGACATCCATTTCCGCCAGCAGTTCCCCGGAGGTGCTGAGCAGCTGTGCCGTAGAGCTTTCCAGCGAGATATCGATGCGAACCTTTCCGTCCGCCGCCGCGGTGCATTTCTCCTCCAGAATCTTCCAGCGCGGACTGTAATCGACCTGCGCGACCGCGGGCGCTTTGGGTGTCGAAGAACACGCACTGAGAAAGGTGAGAGCGGCAGAGAGAAGGACAGCGGTGATTTTCATGATGCTGGAATCCGGAACAGGTTGAAGCACGGCGCACAGATCGTTTCCGTTCAACCGCATTTTGCGGCCGCCGCAGGGAGTTCTGGAGGCCAAAGCGCCGGTCCTTAAGACAGGTTAGGAGCCGGCGGGAGGCGGAAATTTCAGTTTTTGAGTAATGCCCTGCAAATGGCGTCGAATATAACCATAACCTTTCCGTCCTACTCACCGCTATGATCACTTCAGCTCTCTCTTTTGTTCTGATACAACTGCTGACTGCCACTCCGGATGCGCCTGCGGACGGAAAGGCTTTGGTTTCCGCTCCGCCCGTGCCGGTGAAGCATGAGAGCCTGGCGACGGTCGACGGAACGCCGCTGGAAGTGAAGACTCAAAAGCTCAAGCAGCCCGGCCCGAAGATCTATCCGTCCGGCCTCGCGGGACAGAAAGAGGACGCCACGCGCCGTGTGCTCGTAGACGTGAAAGCTCAGAGAGCTTATCTTCTTATCGATGGAAAACTGGCTTTTGAAACGCCGGTTTCCACCGGTGCCAAAGGCCGTAAAACACCGCGCGGCACTTTCAGCATTACGGAAAAAATCCGTAAAGGAAAACGCTCCACCCTTTATAAGAGCGCGATGCCGTTCTGGAACCGCCTGGGCGAATCCGCGATCGGGATGCACACGGGCGAACTGCCTGGGTATCCCGCTTCCCACGGGTGTATCCGCCTCCCTGGCGAATCCGCGCGTTTCATCTTCGACAATGCTCCCAAGGGGACCACGGTGGAAGTGGTGGACGCGCTGGCCGCCGCTCCCAAACCTGGCGCGCAATCGGAGTTGATTGCCTCCGTCAAATAACTGATTTCCCGCGGCGCTTGCGGAGGAGGGCGGAAGACGCCAGAATTTGCTTTGATGTTCACTCCTCCCAACGCGCCCGCGGGCGAACGATTGACACTGCTGCCCGATCCGCGCCTCACTTCGGTGGCACCGCTCCTGGAGGAGCGCCTGGAGATGACCGGGCGGCACGTCGCGGCGGGGAATTTTGCCTCGCTCCTCGACTCCCTCATGAAGAGGATGCTCGCCGATGCGTTTGAGGATGCGAAAGCCCATGAGGGACTCGTCTGGCTGCTGGAACCGGGCGGGCAGGAACTGACGGTGGCCTGGCAAACGGGGCCGGCCACCCGCGACTGGATTGGGACCCGCATGCCGGCCACGGGACTGCACGGCCTGGTGCTGGCCAGCCAGCAGCCGCACTGTGCGAATCAGCTTTATTCGAATCCACAGCATGACCGTGAGCTGGACCGGCGGCTCGGTGGCGTGCTGTGCGCGGAAATCATCGTTCCCTTTTACATCGCGCGGCAGTTGAAGGGAGTAGTGGCGGCGCTCCAAATCAAACCCGGCGACGCGGCGCCGGATCCGCCGGGATTTGATCCCGAGGCCCTGGAGGAAATAGAACTGCTCTCCACCAGCCTGGGCCGGCTGCTCGACTATCGCCTGCTCTGTCTGGCGCTCGGGGTGGAGGAGTGAGCCGCGATCCTGACTTTGACACATGCAGGACCCACCCTGGATCTCCCCCGCGGAAGCCGCGCTGGCCCTGCGCGACGGCAGGGGAAAGGGCGTGCGCATCGCCATTCTGGACTCCGGCGTGGAGTGGTCGCATCCCGCACTGGCCGCGGTGAAACGGGGAGACGATGTGGTGATGCGTCAGGACAACGGGCGGCTTGTCAGTGAAGACGGTCAGGGAGAGGATGTTTTCGGTCACGGCACAGCGGTAGCCGGAATCCTGCATTCGCTGGCTCCGGAAGCGGAACTGGGGAGCTTCCGTGTGCTGGACGAAGCGAACCAGGCGAGAAGCGAAATCATTTGCGAAGGCGCGCGACTGGCCCTGGATCGCGGCTATCATGTGCTGAACTGCAGTTTTGGCGCGCGGCTGCGGAATCAGGTGCTTCTGTATAAAGACTGGACGGATCGCGCCTATCTGGAGCGCCGGCATGTGGTGGCGGCCTGCAACAATGAGGACTTCCGCCGGCCGGAATGGCCGGGTGATTTCACCAGTGTTATTACCGTGAATATGCACGCAGGCGTGGCGGAGGACGTCCTGCTGCGAAACCAGCCGGGAGCCCTGGTGGAGTTCGCCGCGCTCGGCGTGGGCGTGCGGCTGCCGTGGAAGGGCGGGCAGTGGGTCACGAATACCGGCAGCAGTTTTGCCGCGCCGCGGGTGAGCGCGCTTCTGGCGCGGCTCTTATCACACCATCCCTCTCTTTTCCCCTGGGAGGCCAAGGCGCTCATGCTGCGGGCGGCGGTGCCGGTGGAGACATCTGTGCCGTAATGCCCGGCCTCCGCCAAAGGGAGTAGTGACAAAAGTCGAAATTTCAGTAAGTCCTGTCTCTCCGTTGCCGAATATACCGAACATACCATGACCTCCTCCGCCACCTCCACCGTCCTGCTGCGTTTGTTGGTTCCCGCTTCAGCACTTCCGCCGGAAGGGGAGGAAACGCTCCCTGCCGGTTTTCCCTCCAGTGAAGGTGGTGGCCTTTCCCGCAGTTTGTCGCTGTTCCAGGCTCTTGCCCGGCCTCACGCACCGAAGCTGGCACTGCGCGGCACAGAGCTGGCGTGGGCGGAAGACCCGGCGGCGGAACTGGTTCTGATCGAGTTGTCAGACAGCGGCGACGGGGAGTCCCCGGGCGTGGACGTGAGCGGCGCGGCTTCGCTCATCGACTGGGGTGCCGTGGGCACCGCCTTTGCCCGCCGGACGGACGCGGAGCACTTTCTGGGAACTGCGGAAGATGCCCAGCGCATCCTGCTGGATGAAATCCGCACCGCCGCCCGTGAGGCTGCCAAATTTTTTACCGGCGACGCGTTGCCTCTGGTCGAGGTCCGCCGTGAGGGAGAAACCACCGAACTGGCTTTCCTGGGCATTTGGCTGGCGGAGCCCGGCGATGCCGCTCAACTGAGCGGTGCCATGCCCAGCGGACGGTGGGCGGAAAACGCCATCGGCGGAGAGACGGGTACCCTGCTGGTGCTGGACGAACCGGATGCGGAGGGACACGGGCTGCGCGAGATGATCCTCAGCGTTTCCATGCTGGCCGTGGTCTTCGCGAGTCCTGCCCAGGCCGGCCTTTTGGATGCATTTAAGTCCGGCCCCACTCCGGTCTCTCACGAAAGCCAGGCCAAAACCGATGGCACTCCGCTGGAAGTGAAATCCCAAAAGCTCGTGCAGCCGGCTCCGAAGATCTATCCATCCGGCCTGCTGACCCAGAAGAAAGACGCGCCGCGCCGCGTGGTGGTCGATGTAAAGGCGCAGCGGGCTTATCTTTTCGTGGATGGAAAGCTCGCTTTCGAAACGCCGGTCTCCACCGCCGCCAAAGGCCGCACCACGCCGCGCGGCACTTTCAATATCACCGAGAAGGTCCGCAGCGGGAAACACTCCACCATTTATAAGAGCGCTATGCCGTTCTGGAACCGCCTGGGTGAATCCGCCATCGGTATGCACACCGGCCAGCTGCCGGGGTATCCCGCCTCGCACGGGTGCATCCGTCTTCCTAACGAGTCCGCGAGGTTCATTTTCGAAAATGCCCCGAAAGGGACCACCGTCCAGGTAGTGGACGCTCTCGCGTCCGCGCCGCAACCCGCCGCGCCGGCGGAAACTCTCGTCGCCGCGGCACGTTAGGACGGGCTTTCGCGACTGATGGATGGCTCCCGTTTGTTACAAAACGGGGGGCACATTGGAACGAACAAACGCTTGTAATGCCCGGAGGCGTGAATCAGCCTCTCTCCGCTATGAACAATGAAACCCGTCCAAAACCGTTGTTTTATATCGCAGTCCTCGCCGTCGTTCTGGGCCTGCTGATCTATGGATTCCGGAGCGTCATCTTTCCCAAGAGCGAAACCAAAGGACCCGGCACGATTTCGAAGGAGGACATCACTCAGGCACAGGGCGTGGAAGCCCCGGACGCTAACGTCCCCACCACCGTCAAGGAATACGTTTTCAAACCCAGCGAGAAGCTGCCGCCCATCGCTCAAACGAGCGGCTATGAGCCGCTGGCCAACCGCACGGTAAAATTTGCGCTCAACGTGTGGGCGGGCTGGGCACCCATTATTCTGCAAAATGGCGGCGGTGCAGCCGGCAAGGAATGGACCACGCCAGGCGGCCAGCCCTTTAAAGTGGAACTGGTGCTCATCGACAATCCGGTCTCTATGCGGGATGCCTACGCCTCCGGCAAGGTGCACATCGGATGGGCTACTCTGGACATGCTGCCGCTGTTCATGGATGAACTGAAGAAGGATGCGCGCATCATGCCCCGCGTCTACCAGCAGGTGGACTTCTCCAACGGTGGCGACGGGATCGTCATCCGCCGCAATGCGGCCAAAGACCCCAAGGCACCCACCATCGCCGATCTTCGGAAGAAGAAAGTGGTGCTCGCCCAAAATTCGCCGTCCGAGTACTTCCTGTTGAACGCCCTCGTGAATGGCGGCGTACAGCCGGCGGAAGTGAACTTCGTCTATACCGAGGACGCCTTTCAGGCCGCTGCCGCCTTCAATGCGGACAAATCCATTGCCGCCTGTGTTTCCTGGGCACCGGACATTTACAATCTCAGCAAGATCGACGGCAACCACCTGCTCGTGAGCACGGCCACGGCCAACAAGCTCATTGCTGACGTGTGGTTTGCCCGTGGGGACTTCGCCCGCGACCATGCCGACATCTGCGAAGGCCTCGCGCGCGGCATTTTCGACGGCATGGCCAAAATAAAAACGGACGACGGAAAGAAGCAGGCCGCCGCCCTCATGGCTAAGCTCTACAGCATTCCGGAAGCCGATACCCTCGGCATGCTCGGCGATGCCCACTCCACCAACTATGCGGAGAACCGGGAGTTCTTCCTCAATCAGAACAACCCCGCCAACTTCGAGCGCACGTGGAACACCGCCTATCTTCTTTATCGCAAGATGAACAAGATCAAGCAGCAGGTGCCGTTCGATCAGGTGATGGACTTCTCCATCATCCAAAAGCTCGCGGGGGAGGAGCCCTACAAATCCAGCCGCAACGAATATCAGATCAACTTCGCGCCCAAAACGGTGCAGAGCATCAAGGCCGAGGGCTCCGAAATTCTGACCAAGGTGGTGACTCTGCACTTCTACCCGAACTCATGGGATCTCCGGAAGACGATCACGGTCCAGGAGGACGGCAAGGAAATCACGAAGCCCTATGAGCCCGGCGTGGACAATGTGCTGGAGGAGGTGGGCAAACTGGCCGCTCAGTATGGGGCGGCGAATATCGTGGTGGAAGGGCACACCGACAGTTCGATGAAAAATCAGGTGAGTCCGCAGACGGTGAAGGAACTCTCCAGCAACCGGGCCGCGGCAGTGAAGACCGAATTGCTGAAGAAGTTTCCGAACTTCAATGTGAATCAGTTTAGCACCGACGGCGTCGGCTGGGATCGCCCGTTCGATCCGGAAGACCCGCTCAACCATGCTAAAAACCGGCGCGTGGAGATCAAAGTGATCGCGCTGGAAAACCCCGAGTGATGCATTGCGTTCATAGCAGCAATGAACGACACCGCTATTACGCCGGTCAGTCCTAAAACGCCCCGTCGATTCACGGATTGGTTCCGCCGCTCGCGGACCATTCGGGATGCGCCCACCTATAAAGAGGGGCTGGTCTTCGGGGCGCTTTGTATCGGGCTCGTCTTTTTGATTTGGTGGATCCTCACCCGGGGGGAAGGCAAAGACCGCATCGTGGATGTCTATTCTCTGGCCAGCCCGGAGGATACCTTCGCCTCGTTTCCCAGCCTCTGGTTCGAGCGGGAGTTATCCCTGAGCGCCGTGATTTCTCTGGCCCGCGTCCTTGGGGGCTTCCTGCTTTCGGCCGCGGTTGCCGTTCCTCTGGGAATCATCGCCGGCAGCTATCTGCGGGTGAATGCCTTCTTCCGCCCGCTGACGGTCTTTGGCCGGAGCGTGCCGGTGGCGGCGCTGATTCCGCTGGCGATGATGTGGTTCGGCCTGGGCGAATTCAACAAAGTGATGTTCATCTTCATCGCGACGGTGGCCTTCGTGCTTTTTGACTCGACCAATGCCGCGCAAAATGTGGCGGACCGCTACATCGATACAGCTTACACTCTGGGAGCTCAGCGCTCTCCAAAGAAGGGGGCCCGGTTCGCAGCCATCGCAGGGCTTGTTTATGGCATTTTGCTGGTCACAGGCTGGCATGTGTTGCTGGAGGACGATGTGCGTCCCGAGTTCCTTTCCGCGATGGGTACATCCGGATTCTGGCTGCGGTTTGTCGGTGGCTTTGCCGCCGGATTTCTGCTGTGGTTTCCCATCGCCGGGCACCAGGTCATGCGAAAGGTCATCCTGCCCATGGCGATGCCCGAGATCGTAAACAGCCTGCGGCTGACGTTCGGTCTCGCGTTCGGTTACATCATGCTGGTCGAAGTCGTGAACGCCAAATCCGGCATTGGGGCTCTGATCAACAACAGCCAGCGTCAGGGACCGAGAGAGCATGTTTACCTCTGCCTCTTTATCATCAGTCTCCTCGCGTGGAGTATCGACCGCGGCATCATGGCGCTGCAGAGACACCTTTTCCCCCATTTGAAAAATGCCCAGGCTTGAACTTTCGACAGCCGATCGCGCCTGCGAGTTGAAGGATGTGTCCGTCCCGGAGGGCGGATATCCGCTGGTGGTGGATTTTCAGAATGTAACGAAAATCTTCGATGAGGGCACCCGCCGGGAGTTCACGGCCATCAAGGATGTGAGCTTCAAGGTGGAGGACGTTCCGAAGATCGGGGAATTCATCGGAGTCCTCGGTCCCAGCGGCTGCGGAAAAAGTACGGTGCTGAGGCTGATTGCAGGCCTCGCGCCGCAGTTTCCGGCTACGTCGGGCAAGGTGTTCGTACACGGCGAACCCGTGACGGAGCCGGGCCCGGACCGCGGATTCGTCTTCCAGGATTACGCGAATTACCCGCACCGCACCGTGCTGGAAAACGTGTCCTTTGGACTGGAGTGCCGGCACGTCCCGGAGAAGGAGCGGCTCGAACGCGCCCGGGAATGGGTCGCCAAAGTGGGCCTCGACCCCAACAAAGACGGCAACAAGTTCCCGCACCAGCTCAGTGGCGGCATGAATCAGCGGGTTGCGATCGCGCGCACGCTCATCATGCACCCGCGGATCATCCTCATGGATGAGCCCTTTGGCGCGCTCGATCCCTCCACCCGCCAGCGCATGCAGGATTTGCTGGTGTCTCTCTGGCGGGAGCTGGAGGCCACCGTTTTCTTCATCACGCACGACATCCCGGAAGCGGTGTACTTGGGCGACCGGGTCTATATTTTCAGCCCTTCGCCCGGCACCATCGTCCACCAGCTCGCCGTGGCCCCTCCGGACCGTCCCGCCCAGGAGATGCAGGCTGAGCCGGCGTTTCTGGAAGCCGTTCGTTCCGTGCGATCTCTGCTGGACAATCTGGAGCAGCAGAAGGAAAGCAAAGCACCGTGACCAAACCACCCGCCAACCCCGACGGTATCGGCGCTACGATCAAGCGCGCCTTCAAGTGGCATTGGCATTTGCTCGGACTGGCCGCTGCCGCCGGCATCGCCCTGCTCAGCGGGAATGCCGGCATGTGGCTCCCGGTGGTGGCCGCCGCCGAGGTCGGTTACATGGGGATGCTGGGGCTCAACCCGCGTTTTCAGGCGATTCTTAAACTCCAGGAGCGTGGACGTTCCAGCGGTGCTCCGCCGGATCCCGCCACGCGGTTTCAGCAGCTCATGTCATTCCTGAGCCCCGGCGATGTCCGCAGGTTTGAGTCGCTTCGCCAGCGCTGCGCGGAGCTTCTCGATCTTCGCCGCCGCATGGATGCCCGGCAGGAGTCCGGAGTGGATGATTTCCGCGGCGAATCCCTGGACCGCATGCTGTGGCTTTTTCTGAAGCTGCTGCACCAGCGCTCCGGCCTTGAGCGCTTTCTCGCGGCCACTCAGCGGAGCAGCATTGAGTCCGAGCTGCGCACCGCGGAGGACCAGTTGAAGGCTACGGCTATCACGGACAAAAGTGCGGGCCTCAGCGAGTCCCGTCTCGCCACTTCCATCAAGGAGCGCATCAGTACGATTCGCGAGCGCCTTGAGAATCACCTCAAGGCAGCGGAAAGCCTGGAACTCGTTGCCTCGGAAATCGACAAGACCGAGCAGCAGATCATTCACCTTTGCGAGGTCGGCATGACGGCGCGCGATTCCGCCAGCCTGAGTGTCCAGATCGACAGCATCTCGGCATCGCTTCAGTCCTCGGATATCGGCTTCTCTCACGCGGATGTCTCCCAAATCTTCGATGACGAAGCCGCTCCGCCGCTGCTCTCCGGCGCCAGCCGCATCCCGCCCGCTTTAAAAGAGTGACTTTCCGCCCTGACAGGGCACCCTTCGACAACACCAAACCCATACCGGTCTATGTTCCGCCGCATCCGAAATCTTATCCGTGGCTTCTTCGGCCTCTTCATCTCCGGCCTGGAGAAACGCAACCCGGAGGCCCTGCTCGAAGTGGAGAAGGAAAACCTCCGCAAACAAATCGCTCAATTCAATCAGGGCCTCTCCGCCCACGCGGGCCTTTGCGAAAAACTCATCGCCCAGGTCAAACGCCAGGAACGCGAAGAGCAGGAGCTGAAAGCGAAGGCCGCCGCCAATCTCCGCGCGGGCAATCAGCGCCTCGCCGGAGAGATCGCGCTGGAGCTTCAGCGCACCCGCAAGGAGCTCGCGGACAACCGCTCCCAGCTCACCGATGCCGAGAAGACCTACAAAGAGCTCATTACCTCCCGCGACACGGCCATCAAGTCAGCCCGGGACAAAATGGAGGCCCTCCGCAAGGATCTCGACGGTCTGAAGATGAACAAGGCGCTCGCCGAAATGAACGAAATGGCCAGCGGCATGCTCACCCAGATCGGCGGCTCCGGCGACACGCTCAATCGCCTCCATGAAATGGTGGATGAGGAAAACACCAAGGCAGCCGGTCGCGCCCGCGTGGCGAAAGACAGCATCGATACCACCCGCTTCAAGGAGCAGGCTGCCGAACGCGAGGCCCTGGAGGACATCGCCCTTGCCGATCTTGCCGCCGAACTGGGCGTTTCTGTGCCGGGCTCCACCGCTGCGGCGCAGGCACCGGCGGAAGTGAAAAAGGAAATGACCCCGGAGTCCACCTGAGGGCATGAGTGAGCCCGCCTCTTCCTCTCCTGCGCTGCCCGCATGGGCCAGAGAAGTCATCGATCTTTACGAATCCGGTGCCTCTGCCCAGTTCATCCTTTATGGAAACGTCAGTGACCGCGTGCTGCTGCCGTCCGCCGGCAAGGCCCGTCCGGGCTCGCTGCAGGAGTTTTTGATCGAGGTCCTGCTGACGCGTTTCGATGTCGTTCTAACGTATGACCTCGGCAGCGGCACACGGGTGGAAAAAGGCGGGGAGCGCTTCGCCGAGTGGCCGGCATGGAAGGAGAAGGCTCTGCCCGGGGCTCCCCGGGAGGCCGTACACGTCATTACGCACTACCTGCGATTCTGTGCCAATGTTGCCAGGCTGAAGCCCGAGCGCACCACGCGGGTGGCCGTCGTGGTCAGAAATGCCGGGCTGATCGTGCCTCCTTCACCCGGCGGGGCGAACTATGAGCTCAGCGCCATCGCCAGCCAGTTGCGCGACTGGGCGTCGGACTCCTCCATCGCGGACCAGCACTGCGCTACGTTTCTGCTCACGGAAAATCTGAACGATCTCCACCCGCTCGTCGGTCAAAATCCGCAGGCCTCCCGCGTGATGGTTCCCCTGCCGGCGGAGGACGATCTGAAGCAGGCACTGAGTCTTCTGAGTGCCCGCTATCCCAAGCCGCTTGAACCCTTTGCCGGCAACTTTGTAGAACCGGCTGCCGCTCTCACCGGGGCCACGCTGCATTCCATCGAAACCCTGCTGCAAACGCACGAGCACCGCGGCAAGGCGCTGACCCCGCAGGATCTCGTTTCGTTGAAAAAGGAGCTGGTGGAAAAGGACGCTGCCGGCCTCATCGAATTCATCAAGCCTGACCGCACGCTTAACGACCTTCACGGCCAGGAGGCGATCAAGACCTGGTTGCGTCAGGACATCGCGCTTTGGCGCGCGGGCGATCTTGCGGCCCTGCCCATGGGCTATCTGTTTTGCGGGCCGGTAGGCACGGGCAAAACCTATATGGTCGAATGCCTCGCCGGCGAGGCGGGGGTGCCGGTCGTGAAGATGAAGAACTTCCGCGACCGGTGGGTGGGCAGCACGGAGAGCAATCTGGAGAAGATCTTCCGGCTTCTCGATGCCCTGGGCCGCTGCATCGTTTTCGTGGATGAAGCCGACCAGTCCCTCGGTCGCCGCACTGCAGACTCCGGAGACTCCGGTGTCTCCGGCCGGGTGTATGGAATGATGGCGGAACAAATGAGCGACTCGCGAAAGCGCGGACGCATTCTCTGGGCGCTGGCGACCAGCCGGCCGGATCTCGTAGAGGTGGACCTGAAACGTCCCGGTCGCGTGGATGTGAAGATCCCGATCTTCCCCACTGCCACGCCGGAGGAGGGATACGCGCTCATCCGCGCCCTCGCCAAGCGTCGGGGAGTCGCCCTGGAGCCCGCCATGCCCGAAAGTATTCGCACCTCCGTGCCCGACCTGCTCACGCCCGGTGCCGCCGAGGCGCTCTCTGTGAAGATCTATCGTACCCTCAAGACCGGTGCCGCCACGCCCCAGGCTGCTCTGGAGGCGGCTCTGCATGAGTATCAACCTCCCGTGCCTCCGGCTGTGATCGATGCTCAGATCGCTCTCGCTGTCGCGGAAGCGACGGACCTCGGGTTTGTGCCCGATCGTTTTCGCTCAGCATAAGCGGAGCGTTTTTTTGGTGGGGCGAGACTCCGTCGAGCCGTGTAATCAAAGAAGAGGTTGGCTCCGCGCCACCTTCGCCCTTTATCTTCGGCTCGACGGAGTCTTACCCCGCCAAATAGAATGTTCCCTCACTTCGAATTCTCAATCATTCCCAGCAGCCCGGGGAACCGCTTCTGCAGTTCTCCCCGCCGGAGTGAGCTCATGCACTTGGTGCCTTCCACCCGCGTGCGGATGAGCCCGGCATCCCGCAAAACCTGAAAGTGATGGGAACGCGTGGCCTTGGAAAGCCGCATGGGAAATTCATTGCAGGCAAATTCGGTGCCCTCTCCAGCCTCCAGCAACCGCCGCACGATCCCGATCCGCACCGGATCGGACAATGCCTGCATGACCTCAGGCAGGGTCACACGGTTCAGGGAGGGATGCTGGTATTCTTTAATCACGGCGGCAGTGTAACCGGGATTCGATTGTTCGACAATCATCGAAATATGAATTTGACTTTCCGGCCGGTTGTCTCATTCGTTCGATAATTATCGAACAACATTATGTCCTCTCTTTCAGACCCTCTCACCATCGGAGCCTGGCAACTGCCAAACCGCGTCATCATGGCTCCTCTCACCCGCTGCCGGGCTGCGGAGGGCCGGGTGCCAACTCCACTGATGGCTGAATACTACCGCCAGCGGGCGTCCGCGGGGCTGATCATTTCAGAGGCAACCTCTGTTTCCGCGATGGGTGTAGGTTATCCGAATACACCGGGCATTTGGTCCGCCGCTCAGGTGGAGGGATGGAAGCTCGTGACCAGAGCCGTGCATGAAGCCGGCGGGCGCATCCTCCTCCAGTTGTGGCATGTGGGCCGGGTCTCGGACCCCGTCTATCTCAACGGTGAACTCCCCGTCGCTCCCAGTGCTATCGCACCCTCCGGACATGTGAGCCTCATCCGTCCGGAAAAGTCTTTCGTCACACCCCGCGCTCTGCGCCTTGAAGAAATTCCCGGCATTGTGGAGGCATACCGCCAAGGGGCTGCGAATGCGCTGGAGGCGGGATTCGACGGGGTCGAAATACACGGTGCCAACGGTTATCTCCTCGACCAGTTCCTCCAGGACAGCACGAATCGCCGCACGGACGAATACGGGGGCAGCGTCGAAAACCGCGCCCGCCTCATGCTGGAGGCTACGGATGCGGCTATCAGCGTTTGGGGTGCGGACCGCGTCGGTATGCACCTTGCTCCGCGCGGGGACGCGCACGGGATGGGTGATTCCGATCCTCTTGCCACCTTCAGCTATGTCGCGCGGGAACTGGGCAAACGCCGCATCGCTTTCATCTGCGCCCGCGAAGCTCTTGGTGCCGGACGGATCGGGCCGGAATTGAAAAAGGCCTTCGGCGGACGCTGGATTGCCAATGAGCAGTTCACCCGGACCACTGCGCAGGAAACGATCGCCGCAGGAGAAGCCGATGCTGTGGCGTTCGGCGTCCTCTTCATCGCCAACCCTGATCTGCCGGAGCGTTTCGCCGCCGGTGCTCCGCTCAACGAGCCTGACAGGACGACCTTTTACGGAAACGGCCCTGCGGGATACGTCGACTATCCTTTCTTCAAGGAACTCGCGGTCGCCTGAGATTCACGTCCGCACAGGACGTTCGTCCCTCCTGCACATCCGCTCCGGCCCCTGCTCCCTGTCCGGCGATCATGCCCTGCATGGCATCGGTGAAGAATGTGAATGTCAGGGCCCCGGTCTCCGTCATCGTCCTGACAAATGATCAGACCCGGCGCCGCCGCCGCGCGGCGAAACCGCCAAGGAGCAGAAGCAGGACGCTCGAAGGTTCCGGCACCGGGGCGTAGTTGAGATAGAGATTGTTCGCGTCCGCAGAGATGGAAAAGGTACCGGTATAGGGATTTTTGAACTCACTCAGGTCGAGCGTGAATTCGCCGATGTTGAATCCGGAGACGCCGCCATCCGCAGTCGCGAGGTGGAAATGATAGGACTGCGCCGGGTCGAAATCCATGAGCGGGGCAGACTCGTTGGCCGCATTGAGGCTGACGACGCCGAGCGTGAAACGGCTGTTCGCGGTTGTGCCGGCATCGATGTTCAACTGTCCGCTGATGTCGAGGAAGTCGGCGCCGTTGCCGGACTGGGAGGCGCTGTTCAGCTCGAAGTCATAGCGTCCGCCGGGGCTGAACGTCATTGTAGTGATGGTTGCGATCCCGGGCGAGTTTCCAGGGGAGAAGCGCCCGCCATCTGTCACGTTCACGGTGCCAAAAGCACCCGCACCCTTGGCCAGAGAGCCGAAGTTTACGTTGAGCGCACCGGTGAGGGAGCCGTTGTTCACGAGCAGTCCGCCGTTGAGTTCGATGTCGGTACCGGCGAGCGCAGTGATGTTGCCGCCGGACACGATCGAGGTGCGGCTGCCGCCGCCGAGGACGAAATCGCCAACGCTGTTGATGACCTTTCCGCCGCCGGCCACGGCAATGATGCCGTGGCTCTCGAAACCGGAAGCCGTGATGACGGAGGACGCGTTGACATTGAGTACGCCGGAGGAGGTAAGCACACCGCCATCCCAAACGAGCGCTGCACTGCTGAGGATGGTGCCTGAGCCCGTGAAATTCGTAAGGCGTGCGGGGTTCGCCTGCTGGAGCGTGGCTCCATTGAGGAGCGTGGTTCCGGTGAAACGCGCGTTGCCCAGAGGCCCGCCGCCCGCGGGACCCACCGTGTGTGTGCCCTGGCCTTTGAGAAACCCTCCGAAGATGCGCGCTCCGCCTTCATAAGTGATGTCGCTTCCAAACTGAGAATTGAGGCTGTTCGACGCGGCGTTGTAGGTAGTGCCATTGAAGACCATCGACGCGCCATTGATGCCGAGAAGAACGTCGCCAAACGGCATGTTGAGAGTGCCGGTCGCTCCGATGGTGAAGACGCCCGGCGCATTGACGACGAGCGAGCCCGTGGAAAGCGTGCCCCCGCCCGTGAGACTGGCGCTTCCCGCAACGGTGACGCCGGAGGCCGCGAGCGACCCTCCGCTGATCGTGAGCGTCTGCCCCGCCGGGACGTTCGCCGCACCGGTAATCGCCACGTTGCGGCCCGCATTCAGAGTCACGTTTTCCCCGAGGACGCCGCTGGCGGCGAGAGTAAGCCCGCCGGCATACGTGAGGGTGCCGCTGTTCAGATTGATGTGGCCTCCGTTGAGGGTGAGGGGGCCGAGGTTGGCTGTGCCGCCGTTAACATTGAGCGTGGCCGTGGGGTTGAGAGTGACACCGCCTCCGGCCTCCTGACTGGCGTTGAAGGTGCCGCCCGGTCCGACGTTGATCGTCGCGGTGCTCCCGCTCGCGGCTCCGGCGAGGAGGTTGCTGGTCGCGCCGGTGATGGTGAACGCGGAGCCGGCCCCGGTGACATCGATGACTCCCACGATTCCCGCAGTGGTAAAATTCGCCAGGCGCACATCCGCAGAGGAGGTGTATTGCCCGCCGGAGAGCACGCTCACCGTGCCGTTGCTGGTGACCGGAGAGTTGCCGATGTAGATCTCATTGCCGATGGAGACGGCCGCTCCATTGCTCACCGTCAGCGTGCCCGTGGCCTGGCTGCCGATGACGGAGACGGGAGCCGCAGTGCCCTGGGCATTGAGCTGCGTGCCGGGACCATCCACCACGATCGCGCCGCTTTGCAGATTACTCGAAACCAGGCGGCCCTCCACGAGGACGTGCGCACCGCCGAGGATGTTCATCGCGCCGCCTGCGTCCACCAGAAGCTGGCCTCCCAGGACATCAAGCTGTGTTCCCGCGCCGCTCACTGTCGTCGTGTGGGCGACATTGTAGTCGAGCCCGCCGTTGAAAACGGCGTGTCCGCCGCCGGTGAGGGTAAACGCACCCGGATTGAGCACGCCGGTGGCCGCGCGGGTGAGAGTGCCGCCATTGACGAGGACGCCGCCATTTGCCGCGAGCGTGACACCGGGGCCGATATCGATGGTGCCGCCGGTGTTGGCGCTGAGGAGAGCGCTGGAAGTAAAGGTCCCGGCATTCAGGTCCAGCAAACCTCCTCCTGACACGGTGACGGGACCTGTCGCCGTGGATCCCCCTGCCGCGATGGCAACGGTGCCCGTGATGGCGGTGCTGCCCGCGAAAGTCAGGGGCTGATTGCTGCTGAGCGTGCCGGCGACGGAGAAGTTCGTGAAGGTGGAGGCTGCGTTTTGAAGAAGCGTCACTCCCGCTGCCAGCGTGCCGCCGTCGAACCGTGCTCCGCCCGCGGTAATGAGGTGCTGGCCTGGCCCGCCAAGCACCCCGCCATTAATGAGGGTGTTGCTCTGATAAATGACCGATCCTCCCGCATTCGCCGTGAGCGGTCCCGTGCCGGCGTCCAGCGTGCCCCCTGAAAAGGTAAGCGTGCCGAGATTACCCGCGACTGCTCCGGCGCTGCTGAGGTGCAATTTTCCAGCCCCGGAAACAGTCACCGATGCCGGAATGATATTGTCGAGTGAAACGGCGGTGAGCGCGCCGCTTGTGAGGGTGACGCTGCCGCCGCTGACGTTGAGGTTCCCGTTGGAATAAAGACTGCCGGTAGTGAGCGAACCACCGGTGACTGCCAGACCGCTCTCCGCCTCGATCGTCGTCGTGCCGGTGAGCGTGAGCGAACGGGTGGCATTGAGCGTGGTCGATCCACCGAGCAGCCCCAGATTGTTCACAGTCACATTGCCGCCAAAGGAAAGCGATCCGCTGTTGAACACGATGTCGCTTCCGGGATTCCGTGTGAGGGGGCCGAGATCGGCAGTGCCACCATTGATGATGAGGGTGCCTGTGTTGTTGAGGACCGTTCCACCTCCGGCGGCGGAACTGGCGAGAAGCGTGGCGCCGTCCCCGACCGTGACCGTCGCCGTGCTCCCGCTGGCCGCGCCGATGGTGAGCACGCTGCCCGCCCCGGCGACGGTCAGCTTTGAGCCCAGCCCGTCGATGTCTACGCTGCCCGTGGTGCCCGCAGTGGTGGCAGTGCCGATGAAGAGATCGGAATTTACGGTGAGCCGTGAGCCGGTGTAGAGATTCAGTTCACCCTTACTGCCCGCGGGCGAGTTTCCCACAATGAGGGCGTTGCCGATGGTGCCGGTGGCTCCGCTGCTCAGCGTGAGCGTACCCGCATTTCCGCTGCCGACCACCGAGATGTTAGGTCCGGCCCCGCCGATGGTGAGTTTGGAACCGGAGCCGTCCACTAAAAGCGTGCCGGCGCTTCCGTTGCTGACTACGAGGCGGCCGCCGGCGGAAAGGTCTCCATCGACAGTCACGCTGGTGGTGTTTCCATTCTGAATGAACAGATCGCCGGTGGTATTGAACAGTGATCCGTGACCGGAAACACTGAGCGGGAAATTGAACGGCGTGGTAAAACTGCCGGTGAGAAGAGCCTGTCCGCCATTTTTCACGGTGAGCGCAGTGCCCGCCGCCAGCGCCAGCGTTCCTGTGGAGGAGAGGGCTCCGCCGTCAACCGTGACGGTATGTCCATGCGGACCGGGAGCATACGAAAACGTCCCGGAGTTCACATTAAGGGCTCCGCCCTCCCGGATGGTGATGTCGGCATTCGCAGCCACAGTGGTCGCGGCCCCGTTCACGTTTACGATGCCGCCTGTGCCGATGGTGGTTGGAATGGCGACAACGTTCGCACCGGTGTTTAGATTGAGCGTGCCGTAGATGGAGTTGATGGTGTTGTCACTCGAGAGGAAAGCGTCTCCGAGCGAGAGTTTGCCGGTGCCGGACCGCGTGAGTCCACTCCCGGCCAGCACCTGCAGGCCGCCATTCACCGATACGCCGGACAACGAGGAGTTGGCAATGTTCAGCGTTGTGGAGCCGCCGGTTGCCTTCACAAATCCGTCGATCATGAGGGAATTCGAGCCGGTGAAGGTGCTCGTCGTTCCCGCGCCCAGCACGACATCGTTCCCGATGCTTCCGGAAACGAGGCTTTGCACCGTTCCGCCATTGAGAGTCAGCGTGCCGGTGCCGGTGGCGCCTGATGCCTGGAGATTGATCGTCGTCCCGGCGGAGGCGGTGACGTCTCCGGCAAAGGGTTGATTCGCATAGGCAAAATTCGCGACGCCGCCGGACAGAAGAATCGCTCCGCCTCCGCTGATACTCTGGGTAAACGTTTTTCCAAAGACTCCGTCCAGGGTCAGCGTCCTGCCTCCCATTTCGACGTTCGCGGCCATCGTGATGGGACCTGCTGCGGCATTCCACGTCTGGTCCGCGTTGAGCTGCAAATAGGAGGTGGTGGCCTGACTGGGACTTCCCGGCGAAGTGATCGTTTGGAGGGAGTTGTCGTTGTTAGTGATCCCGCCTGCCCCTATGCCCAGGGTGTAGAGAGGAAACTGACTGATATCGAAAATAGAGAACTCAAAATTGAAGGAACCGGCACCGCTCGCGAACGTAATGGAGTTCAGATTCCAGTCCGGAAAGTCCTGGAGGAATGGATTGAGGCGTGTCGTGCCGGCAAAGACGATGTCCGCCGTTCCGTTGTTTGGCGGGGCCACATTGCCGGCCCAGTTCCCGCCCGTTTTGAAGAAGTCGTCCGACCCGCCGCCGTCCCAGGTGAAAGTCGCGGCGCGGGCCGGCACAGCGGACATTGCAGCGGACAAGGCAAAGAGGAATGCGGATTTTGCTCCGGCGTGCAGGTGAGAGGTGAATTTCATAACGCCTCCACTATGAGGGCAGCCCCCGGAGCACGGTATGCACCGATGGCGGTAAAAGGGAAGCCGGAGCCCGCTGACAACCCCTCCGCTATGCGCCATTGGCGGTAGCAACCCCCACTGGCGAAGGTCCCGGGGCTCTGCTCTAATTTCCGCCATGACCGATCACGCCACACCGCCCTCTCCGCTTCTTTTCTTTGAAACCGCCAACGCCTACCAGAGGACAGCCGCGCTCAAAGCGGCTGTCGATCTCGATTTGTTCACCGCTATTGGAGGCACCCCGTCCACCTC
>DATAIE010001051.1:0-4360 GCA_036262875.1 Verrucomicrobiales bacterium | reverse complement strand
GGAGCCACGGGGGTGAGGGATTGCAATTCGCGCTCCAACTGCTGCAGGGAAGAGTCCATGGGATCGGAAAATTCAGAGTTCATGCGAGCTTGGCGGGAGTAAGGGTTCGGCGCAGCCGTTCCAGCGCATACCGGTAGCGGCTGGCGGCGGTATTCATGGGAATGTCGAGGGTTTCGGCGATCTGCTCAAAAGTCAGTTCGCCCCAGATTTTCAAAATGATGACTTCTTTGTAGTAGTCAGGCAGCGTTTGGATGGCCTGCTCGATCTGCTGGGAGCGTTCGTCCTGTTCGATCGAGTCCTTGAACCAGACCACGTCGGTGGCGCCGTCGAGTTCCATGGCGCGGGTTTCCCGGTTGGCGCGGCGGATGTTTTTCCGCGCCTGGTCGATGGCCGAACGGCGGATTTGGGTGAACGCGGCGGCGAGGCAGGGCTCGTTGCTGCCCTCTTCCTTCAAGTCGATCATCCCGCTTTTCCAAAGGCGGAGCATCGCCTCCTGGAGCACGTCCTCTGCATCCTCAGAGGTGCGGGTTTGCTGCCGTGCGAACAGCAGCAGGCGGGAACCGTGGTTGGTGAACCACTGTTTCCATGCTGCGGGGGGGGAGGCGCTGGTCGAATTCATGGGAGGGAGGTGAACAGAATACTGATCGCTGCAAATAAAGCGCCCCGACACCGGGAATTTGTTTCAATTTTTCTCCCCGGGGACGCCCTGTCCGGAGGGTGAAATGTCCGGTTTCCACAGGAATCCCGGTTCGGTGGTGCTTTCGGCGGAAATTCCGGGGTGCGGGGATGTTACTTTCCAGTTGCCCGGCCTGACCGTACGGCCATGAATGCCCGCTCTATGGCCAATATCATTGAAATGCCCAAGCTCACCGATACCATGACCGAGGGCACTCTCGCGCGCTGGTTGAAAAAGGAGGGCGACAAAGTCGCCGCCGGTGATGAAATCGCCGAGATCGAGACGGACAAAGCGACGGTGGCCATGACGGCGGATGAAGGCGGGCTGCTGGGGAAAATCTACCTCCCTGACGGCGGGAAGGCACCGGTGGGCGCAGCCATCGCGGTTCTGGTGGAACAGGGTGAGGCCATTCCCGATGCACCCGCTGCACCGGTGGCAAGGACATCCGGTCCTTCCGGCCCCGCCGCACCGAAAGGCCCCTCCACTGCCCGCCAGTCCGGCGGACGTACCGCCCTGAGTGCCGGAGGACGGGTCAAGGCATCGCCGCTGGCCAAAAAGATCGCCGCGGAACGGAACCTCGATTTGAGAATGCTGACCGGGACGGGCCCCGGCGGGCGCATCGTGCGCGCCGACGTGCTGGCAGCCCAAAACGGCGGCTCCAGCGCCTCGAAGTCCGTTCAGACCATCCGGCCCGTCGCCGGTCCGGATGACAAACGGGTGCCCCTCAGCGGCATGCGCACCATCATCGCGGAAAGACTGGTCGCCAGCAAAACACAGATCCCCCATTTCTACCTCAATATGGAGATCGACGCCGCGCCTCTCCTCGCACTGCGTCAGGAAATCAACGCCGCCTCCGAAAAGACCGGCGGCAACAAGTACACACTGAACGACTTCATCCTCAAGGCCGTCGCCGCCGCTGCTGCGGAGGTGCCCGCCGTGAATGCCTCCTTCGACGGCGACAGTATCGTCCAGTTCGCCGCAGTGAATCTCTCGGTGGCCATCGCCGTGGAGGACGGACTGGTGACACCCGTCATCCGCAGCGCTCAGGGCAAGTCCCTTCAGGAACTGAGCACCGCTGTCAAAGACCTCGCCACCCGCGCCCGCAGCAAAAAACTGACTCCGGACGAATTCCAGGGCGGCACGATCACGGTCTCAAACCTCGGTGCCTACGGCATCGACAACTTCGACGCGATCATCAATCCCCCGCAGGCCGCCATCATTTCCATCGGTGCCTCCAAAAAAGTGCCCGTGGTAAACGCCGCGGGAGAAATCGTCGCCGGCGACCGCATGTGGGTCGGCATGAGCTGCGACCACCGCGTGGTCGACGGTGCGGTGGGTGCCACGTATCTGGGGGCGCTCAAGAAGCTCCTCGAAAACCCGGCATTGATGCTGATCTGACAGGCCGCCGTCTCCCGTCATGCGCCTGCGTTCACTCACTCCCGATGACTGGCGGGAACTGGCGTCGCTGATCCATGCCTCCCTGAGTGTATGGTACCGGAAGCACTTGAACATTGAGCGCTTTGGCCCGGATCCGTCGCCATTGAGGGTCATCCCCGAACTCTACGAGGCCCTCGACCCCGGCTGCTGTCTGGTGGCGGAGGATGAAGAAACGGGACGGCTCGCCGCCTCCGTTTTTTACCATCCGCGGGAAACGCACTGGGCCATCGGTATTGTGAATTCCCATCCGGATTTCGGGGGACGCGGTGTAGCAAGACAGGTCATGCAGGCCGTCATCGCTCTCGCCAAAGAGGACGGGAAACCGGTGCGGCTGGTTTCCAGCGCGATGAACCTTGATTCATTCTCGCTCTACACCCGGCTGGGGTTCGTCCCACAGATGACCTTTCAGGATTTGAAGTTTCAGGTGCCCGCGGAGGGATTGCCTCCGTGCACCACACCGGGGTTCACCGTGCGCCCGGCAACGATGGCCGATGTGCCGCGCGTAGCGGATTTGGAACTGCGGCTCAACGGCATTCGCCGCGAAAAGGACTACCGGCACTTTGTGGAGAACACACAGCAGTGCTGGCGACTGTGGCTGGCCGAGCGCGCCGACGGAAGCCTGGCCGGCTTTCTCGCCGCAGTCGTCCATCCCTGTTCTCAAATGATCGGGCCTGGTGTGATGGAGGATGAGCCCGCCGCAACCGTCCTGCTACACCGCCTGCTCGATACCGAATTTCGCGCCCGTCCCGTGGTTTGCCTGGTGCCCGTCCACTGCGCAGCGCTCGTGCAGCAGTGCTACGCATGGGGCGGACGAAATGTAGAAATGCACCTCGCCTCCGTGCTGGGGCATGCGCCGCCCATGCGCGGGGTGACATTCCCCACCTTCATGCCCGAGTCCGGTTAGGCGATCGCGAAGAAACCGACTCCTTTTCCTAACACCATGCGCAAAATCGGCATCATCATGAACGGCGTCACGGGACGCATGGGCACGAACCAGCACCTGGTCCGCAGCATCGCGGAGATCATCAAGCAGGGCGGCCTGAAAGCAGGAAATACCGTCATCATGCCCGAGCCGGTGCTCACTGGCCGCAGCGAAGAGAAATTGAAAGCCTGCGCTGAAAAAGCCGGACTGCCGCTCCCGGTGTCCACGGATCTGGATGCCATGCTCGCCAGGCCGGAGTATGAGATTTTCTTCGATGCCTCGGGGACACAGTTTCGCGGCGCGTTCGTGGACCGGGCCGTCGCCGCAGGGAAAGCGATCTACTGTGAAAAACCCACCGCCACCAGCCTCGCCGAGGCACTGCGCATAGCGGAGGTGGCGGAGCGCGGCGGTGTGAAGAACGGTGTGGTGGCGGACAAACTGTGGCTGCCGGGCATCATGAAGTTCCGCAAGCTGCGCGACGAAGGATTCTTTGGCCGCATCCTGAGTGTGCGCGGAGAATTCGGCTACTGGGTGTTCACAGGCGAAGACCCCGCACAGCCGGCGCAGCGTCCGTCGTGGAATTACCGCGAAGAGGACGGCGGCGGCATCATGACCGATATGTTCTGCCACTGGCGCTACCTCCTCGACGATCTCTTCGGAGGCGTGAAACGCGTCAGCGCCATCGGCACCACCCATTTTCCCGTGCGTGTCGGCGAGGACGGAAAACCCTATCAATGCACATCGGACGACGCGGCCTTTGGCACGTTCGAACTGGAGGGTGGCGTGATCTGCCAACTCAACAGTTCATGGTGCGTTCGCGTGCGCCGGGACGATCTCGTGACCTTCCAGGTCGATGGAACCGAAGGCAGCGCCGTCTTCGGCCTGCGCCGCTGCTTTTGCCAAAGCCGCGCAGACACTCCCCGGCCCGTGTGGAATCCGGACATCGCGCAGCCGATCGACTTCTTCCAAAGCTGGAAAGAGGTGCCCGACGATCCCGCGGGATACGACAACGCCTTCAAAATCCAGTGGGAGATGTTCCTTCGCCACGTGGTGCTCGATGAGCCGTTCAAATGGACGCTGCGCGAAGCCGCGAAAGGCGTGCAACTGGCGGAAGCCGGGCTGCAATCCTGGCGCGAAGGCCGGTGGCTCGAAATCGGAGCGCTGTAATCCTTACACCACTTTCGTGATGCCGGGGCGCGGCAGCGGCGAAGGAGTGAACTTCGCATCCCAGGCCAGATCATCCGGCGCCAGGTCCTCTTTCGAATTGATGATCTGATCCCAGGTGATGCGCTTGCCGGTATAGGCGGCCATGCGGCCCATGAGAC
>DATAIE010001050.1:0-11736 GCA_036262875.1 Verrucomicrobiales bacterium | reverse complement strand
TGAGGCACAAATGAAGCTGTGGGAGGAAGTAGTGCAGGGATACCGGAAAGAACTGCTCCACCGGTTCGGCCAGAGGGATGCTGCCACCGCCGAGGCAGGCAAGGGGGATGGAAGCGCCGGGAATGGATAGCGGCAACGCTTCCCTTACTTGGTCACCCCGCGTTCACTGGCGCGGATGAATGCCATGAGCTTGCCCACACAGGCGTTCGCGGCGTGTTCGGTTTTCTCCAGCGCCTCCAGCGCCGTGGCCGTGTTTGGTTTGCGGAAGAAGAGGGCTTTATAGGCTTCCTTGAGCGCGCGGATATCCGCCTCGGTGAATCCGGCCCGCTGCAGACCCACCATATTCGGCCCCCGCGTCGCGGCGGGATTGCCGTCAGCGATCATGTAGGGACAGACATCCTGGACGATCTTGGAGCAGCCCCCGGTAATGGCGTGCGTGCCGATCCGGCAGAACTGATGCACCGCGGTGAGGCCCCCGAGAATGACGTGGTCCTCCACAATAACGTGACCTGCGAGCGTGCCATTGTTGGAAAAGATGACGTGGTCGCCGACGATGCAGTCGTGGGCGATGTGACAGTAGGCGAGAAAATGGTTGTGACTGCCGATGACGGTCTTGCTGCCCGGCAGCGTGCCGCGGTTCACAGTGCAGAACTCCCGGAAAACATTGTCTTCCCCCACTTCGAGAAACGTCGGCTCACCCTTGTATTTCAAGTCCTGCGTCTGCTGCCCGATCGCAGCGGCTGTGTAAAAGGTATTTCGCGGGCCAATCCGGGTCGGCCCGTGGATCGTGACGTGATTGTGCAGCCGGCAGCCCTCCCCCAGCACCACTCCATCCCCGATGACACAGTACGGCCCCACTTCCACGTCAGGGCCGATCTCGGCCTGCGGGGAAATGATGGCAGTGGGATGAATGGAGGACATGCCGCTGTCTTAGGGGTGCGCCGGTGGGTGTGCAAGCGGCGGGGTGGAGGGTTCCTCTCGCTTTCCTGTTCTGCGCATCAGCACCATCTCCTTTTGGGCATCATCGGTGAACCCAAATTCTCCGTAGTAGGAAGTGCGGTCGGGGCGGCAGTAGAGTTCGACATGACGCACCCCGCTCACCACCGGGTGACTCAGAATATGGCTCATGAGGGTCCGGCCAAGGCCTGCACCCCGGTGAGCGGGATGCACGATCACATCGAAGAGGAGCGCCTTGAACACGCCGTCGGTGAGGACGCGCGCAAAGGCGAGGAGAGTCCCGGTATCGCCCTCGCAGAGCGCGAAGAGCAGGCTGTTGCCCGCAAGGAGGCGGTGCACTTCCTCAAGCGTTCGTTCGCACGCCCACCATTCGTTCTGATACAGCGCGTGGAGTTGTTGAGCCTGATTTTCTGTCAGGGTGTGAATGATAACGGGTTTCATGCAGATTTCTGATGGGCGCATCATACGAGGCTTCGGAACATGACATAAGCGTCCACGTATCCCAGTTTTGCATGCCGGAAGACACCGGGCAGCGTGCCGGTGATTTCAAATCCGAGGCACCTCCACAGCCGGACCGCCGCTTCATTGGTGGACACGACGATGTTGAACTGCATTCCACGAAATCCTTTTTTCGCCGCTTCGACAAGACAGTGCTCTCCCATCGCCCGGCCTGCACCAAGTCCCCGCGCAGACGGGGACACCATAAACGACGCATTCGCAATGTGTGAGCCCAGGCCCGGCTGATTTGCGCGGAATAGGTAACTGCCGGCGATGCGTCCCCCGTGTTCGGCGACATAGACGTGATGATCCTCCCGGAACCAATAGGCGAGGCCTTCCGCCCGGGGGGTGTCAGGCTCGAAAACAAAAGCGTCCCCCGCGGAGATAACAGCACGGAAAATCTCCCAGACAGCATCTCTGTCTGCCTCAGTGGCGGGACGGATGGTGAGCATGGGCACGTTTCAGGAGAGCGGAGACGCTTGTTCCGCCTCCATTCGCCGGGTCAATTTCAGACAGTAGAGTAGGGGGACTGCGCCCGCGACGCCGAACGAGCAGTCGATGAGCCGCCAGCCAAACGGGATGCCCCGCACCGGGCCGCAGATCAAAGCAAGCGGCACCACGAGGACGCAGGCGATAAGTCCGGCATGCAGGACCCATACGTTTCGGACCGGATCCCGCAGAGGACCGATAAAAAAGACCGCGATCATCAGGTGTCCGAAGGCGAGCCAGTCCGTGCCGTAGCCAAGCCACGGATAGCGTCCATAGGTGACTTGAAGACCGTCGCGCACAGTGACCAGCCATTCATCCATACTGCCAGGGGCGGGCGTGGTTCCCGGCGTGACTTTCAGTGAAACCAGCCAGTTCAGTTCCTGCAGCAGAGGGAATGCAGTAACCCCGCTGACCACGAGTCCAAGGATGAAAAACCCCAGCCACAGACGGTAGCGGCGAAGGCAGGGGGAAGGGGTAATCATCCCGCAAGTGACACCTTCCCGTCTGCGGGCGCAATACCTTCAATCCTTCCACGGGTCGTCTCTTTCCGGAAGGCGGCCCGTTTTTCGCGCAAAATTGGACTGGAATTTCCCCGGGGCACACATTACAAGACGGGCCGCCCATGCGGGAATGTGGTGACCGTAGCTCAGTCGGTAGAGCCCCGGATTGTGATTCCGGTTGTCGCGGGTTCGAGCCCCGTCGGTCACCCCACTTTCCTTTCCGGTTGCCGGGGGCAGGTGTCTCCTCCCCTCCCACATTTCCGCCGCGCCCATGCAGTCGCTTGAAGAGCAGTTTGGCTATCAATTCAAGAATCCTCTCCTGCTGGCAGAGGCGCTCACGCATCCCAGCCTGGCATATGAAACCCACCGGGCCCATTTCGACAATCAGCGCCTCGAATTCCTCGGAGACGCCGTTCTGCAGCTCATCTTCACGCACGAGCTGTTCCGGACCTTCATGGACTACAATGAAGGGAATCTGACGAAACTGCGCGCCCGGCTCGTTTCCCGCACGGCTCTAGCCACCTATGCCCGCGCCCGCGGCCTGGGCGGACACCTCCTCATGGGACGCGGGGAAGAGGCCTCCGGCGGGCGGGAGCGCTCCAGCACCCTTTCAGATGCCTTCGAGGCCCTCGTGGGTGCCATCTATCTCGATGGAGGGCTGGAGGCCGCAAGGGAAGTGGTCTTGAGACTGTGCGCAGCAGACTTTGACCGGATCTGCGAAGAGCCAAAAGAAGTGAACCCGAAAGGCCAGCTCCAGGAGATGCTGCAGGCGCTTTCGGCCACCAGTCCCCATTACACGATCATCTCCGAAGACGGTCCGGACCACCAGAAGACCTTCGTCGCCCGGGTGGACTGGAACGGCACCGTCCTGGGAACCGGCAGCGGTTTGAGCAAAAAGCAGGCGGAAACAGCGGCAGCCGAAGCTGCCCTTGTGTCGGAAGCGGTCAAAAGCATCGTGCTGGACCGCATGGAACACCCTTCCACGCCCCCTGTGAATAACCCGGTGAACGGGCGGGATTCCAGCCAGTGAGAAACTTCGCAATAACGACACTCAAAGTTGCTCGCCGCGAAAGCCGGCGGTTTACCCTCCAGCGGTGTCAGCGTGGAACCTGCGTTCCATAGGGGGAAGGAACGGTTCCTGGAGTTATTCACAGGCCTTAAGACTGTTAGTTCTTTCTTTGATAAAGTATCTTATCAGAACAGAAGAGTTCACTTGTTACGGCGGTCCTCCCGCAAGGGAAGGCCGGGGAAAAAGAGAAAAATGTCTTGCTCCGGCTCCTGTTTCCGGGGTTATTGAAGACCCACCTCACCCCACCTCATGCCCGACGAATTTTCCAACTGGCGGCGTTTGCACGAACGCCCGCAAGTGAAGGAGCCCTTCTCAACGAAGGCCCGCCACATCCACCGGTATGGCCGGCCGCAGCGGGAAAACCGGGCCAAGCGGGAAGCCGAGAAGGACCGGGTGATCTTCCTGTGGATCATGGCCGCGTTGGTCGCCGTTGGCATCGTTGTCGCCGTGGCCGCATTCCTGATCAACAAAGAGGGTTGAGGCTCCTGCCGCCTACCAGGTGCGGCGCAAACGGAAGAAGGATTTGGCTCCGGCCCCCGGGCTGATCTGGATGGAAAACAGAGTGCCATTGACGGCACGGGGCTGAGTGACCGTCACCCATGGTCCCTGGAGCGAGGAACTGGATTCCACAAACCAGTCCGGATGAGCAGTGGGCCATTGGAGCAAAAGAGAGCCGCCGGTTTTGGACAGGGCTGGCCCGGGCATCGCCTCATCGCCGTTGAGGACGCCGTCACCGTCGCGGTCGCTGCTGAAGCGGATTCCCTGTCCCCAGGGCACTCCCAGCCACGTCAGGGCATCGGCGGGGGTCAGCATGGCCAGCAGCGCGGCCCGGCTATAGGCGGGGTCTGAGAGACGATCGCTGGCATAGGAGGCTGTCTGACCGTTGAAGCGGAGGCACCGCTGCCAGCCTCCCAGAAGACCCCGCACGGTAAGATCGCAATTCGTGAGCGTCGCCTGACTTTCCAGCAGGTCGAGGCCTGCGAGGACCTCCGCCGCGGTGCGGTTGTTCACGGTAACCGTCACATCATAACCGACCGTGGGCGCCGTGCCGGTGTCGAGCGTCAGTACGAAGGATTTGACGTCAGCGTTCTGCGTTGCGTTCACGAGGCCGGGAAAGGGATGGGCCGTCGGCAAATTGGCGCCCGTGCCGTCGTGCAGCATTCCGAAGCCGGTAAGAGATTCGTTGCCGGCCTGCGGAGCGAAGAAGTTCTTTTGATATACCGTCACCAGCGAGGGATCCTTGATGGGCTGGGTGGACTGCACTTTGTCCATCAGATCGATGTTGTGGCCGGTCGTGGCGGGAAGCACGTGACAGGCGGAGCAGTGAATATCCGCCCGGGTGAAGAGAGCGAGCCCCCGCGACGGAACGCCCACGCCGAAGTTTGGCGGAGGGGTACGGTCCAACTGCTCGTTCGGATTCGGATGATGCCGCAGGCTGTTGAGATAGCCGGCCAGCGCATCGATGTCTGCACCGCTAAGCTGCGGGCCACCCATGAGCTTGTCGAAGGTGACGTTGAAACTCTGGAGCGTGGGCCGGTCGCCCCGCCAGTGAAAGGGTGCCGCGGCGGTGGTGCCGTCATGCAGGCCGCGCAGGGTTTGCGTGGTCATGGGCCCTTTCATCGGGTGCATCACGCGGTCCACATTGGTGGACTGGCCATCGAAAACGTTTTTGCCCTGCACCGTGATCATTTCACCGCCAGGATCGCCGAGATCCCATGCCAGGCCGTCGCGGTCGGCGTCTAGGTGGCAGCTTGCACAGGACATGGTCCCGTTGCCGGAGAGCCGGGCATCGAAGAGAAAACCGCGGCCCTGTTTGATAGCCTCCGGCATGGGATCGTGCGTGCCCGCGGGAACTTCGGAAACAAGCGTGCCCGTGGCGGTGTCGATGACGCTCACGCTGTTGGCCAGCTTGTTCATGACGTAGAGACGCTGGCTGCTCTCCCGCCACGCCAGGCCGCGGGGGCCGCGCATCGTGCGGCTGCCGCCGGACGGGCGCAGATCCACGCGGGTCGCCACGGTGCCGCCGGTGAGCACCTTTGCCACGCGGTCGCTGCCGAAGGCTGCCACCCAAAAATGGGAGCCGTCCGCCGCAAACGTTAGGGCTGACGGCTGGGCCAAAGCCGTCGCCTGGGCCGCGGCATTGGGCAGGGTCGTATAATTGACTCCCGGATTGAGATCGAATGCGGCAGGCGTCCCGGCGGGCAGGGTGATCTTAGTGACCCGGTTGTCCTCAAAGTGACCCCGCAGGGCAGGTTCGAACCGTGTAAGGTTCAGCGCCTCCGTGTTGGTCACCCACACATCGCCGGTCACCGGCTGCACCGCGAGATCGAAGAGATTGGTGCCGGCATTGCCGATAAAACCCGCCACGGTCATCGCTTCCGCATCGATCTCCACCACATCGCGATCCAGCACCGTATAGCTCACCCGCTCGTCTGTGACCGGGACGATGAGAGCCGTCTGCGGGGGCGCAGGCAGGGAGCCGTTCGTGGGTGGAGGCTGCGGGGGTGCCTCGGAGGGTTTGAGCACTGTGGTGCCGTTTCCGGAAAGGAGAAAGGCTCCGTACACGCGGGTGCCCGCAGAGTTTACCGCCAGCGCGCGGGGATAGAGACCGCCTGTCAGGATGTCCGCCAGCTCCTCGCGGGTGGTTGCGTCGAACACGCGCACGATATTGTTGCGGGCGCAGCTCACAAAGGCCCGGCCCTGCGCAAAAACCACGTCCGCCGGTTCATCCGAAGCCCGCAGTGTGGCGACCGTCTTTTGGCCGGAGACGCTCACGATGGAGATCGAATCGGAGAGTTCGTTCACCACCCACACCTCGTCATTCGTGCGGGCCCGCACCGATACCGGCTCCATCCCCACCGGGATTTCAGCAATCAGCACGGGCGCAGGATTGGCCGCATTTGACACATCAAAGACAGAGAGCCGCGCGTCCGGTGAATTGAGCACAAAAAGCCTCGTCCCGTCCGGCGAAAGGCCTATCGGATGGGTTTGGCGGGCCTCAAAATGCACATAACCCTGCGCAAAAGTGCGCGGAGCGGATTGCAGACAGGTCAGGAATACGAGGAACGGTAGAGAACGCTTCAATGCGGTTGGTCGGCGGACAATTTACCCCACACGCCTCCGAACGCCAATTTCATTTTCAGAGGGTTCGGCTCACGGAACTTCGTGAGGAGAAGAGCTTGGAAACGGTGGACCGAGGCTCCTGCCAGGGTGTGGACAATACGCGAAGGAGCTGCGGAGACCCTCCTTGACGGAGTCATACCCCTTTTGAACGGGCCTCGGCTGGAGCCTCGGCCCACCAGTATAGCGCTCACGGCCCTTCCCACGCCGTCACTTCATCCTGCCAGCGGTTGCGAACGATATCCAGAATAAGCACCTGATTCTCCCCGCCCGCCCTGGTATCGAACTGGAGGTAAAGCTGTGCGGACTGCCAGGTGCCGTCACCCTTCACCACTTCGAGAATCCGCTGCACACTGCGCCCCGCCCGGTCGACGTACCCCACCAGCCGCGGCAGGCCGCTGCGGTGTTCGATCTCGTAAGACTGATATTTGTCCTGGGTATAGGCCCCGCCGTAGACATCCACCTGCCGGAGACGCACGCGCATCGTTTTAGCTGTGGACGGGGCGGAACGGCAGAACTCCTGCCAGGGCATCTCGCCATAGGCCACGAAGTTCTCCCAGTCGATACGGCAGCCCTTCCCGGTTTCCTCAATCACGACCATCGCCTTGCGGCCGGCGCTGTCCTGAAAAAGAAGCGGCAGCCACACTCCCTGTTTTCCGTTCATGGGCGCACCCACTTCCCAGTTGGTGATTTTGGGGTCCTCTCCTTTGGCCGCGTAGAATTCTTTCATACGCGGCCCCGCCCGGTCCGGGTCGATCACGAGGGGCAGGCGCGCTTCGATGGTCTGCGCGGCCATGAATTCCTGCACCGCTTTCTTACCGCGCTCGATCCGTTCCGCAGATGTCAGTGTTGGCACTTTTGGTCCGCTCTCCTCCTCCTTTGCCAGAGAGTCATAGATTCTCCACACCACAAATCCGCCCACGGTCAGCAGGATGAGCGTGACTGCCACGAACCGCACACCGCCCCGCTCGATGAAGTCCATCCAGCGCAGAGGTGAATGTTTATAGATACTGTCCAACACCCGGAATAACCGGTTGGGCCGGTAGCCTGGCGTTCCGTACGCGTGGATCTTGCCAAACTGCATTGCGGTGTGGTCCACGCTGTCGAGAGAGGCGGGAGACTCCGCCCGCGCCCGTTCCGCTGCCACATTGGAAGCGATGATGGTTTCCGGGCGGAGCAGACGTTTGAATTGAAGCGGCTGGCCGGATGCGCGGTGCTCGAGGTTGTTCTTACGCGGTACACGCTCTTCCGGGGGAGGGGCGTTTTCCGTTTCCGCCGTCCTGTCCCGTCTCCGGCGAAGAGGTCCGCTCGACTCTTTGGATGGCGGACTGGGGGGGAGCTGGATCCCCGGCAGCTCAAAAACTTCCTCATTGATGACGATATCCTCCGCGGTCTCCTTTCTCTCTGCTTCCGTGGCGGGACCGGGAGTCGCTGCGGCCTTCGTCTTTTTTGGGGACGAGCGACCGGTAATCGGGCTGGACGACTTTCGGTTGTTGGGGATATCCATCGGGTGCTCCGGAAAATGAAACAGCCGTGAACCTAAGGCACCTTCCCCGGCAATCAACTGCCTTCGCGACTCCGCTTTGGTTTTCCGCCTGGCCGCACGGCCTCGCGGAGAGGCCGGGTCAGGCCCTCTTTCAGCTTGTCCAGCACCCCGTTGATGAAGCGCCCGCTTTCCTGACCGCCAAACCGTTTGGCCACTTCGATAGCCTCACTGATCGCCACCACCGGCGGCACAGTCTCACAATAGTGCATTTCGTAGACCGCCACCCGCAGAATGTTCCGGTCCACGCCGCTGAGCCGCTCCATGCTGAAATTCTCGAGCACCGGCGCGATGAGGGCATCGATCTCCGCCAGTTTGCCGTCCACGCCACGGTAGAGTTCCTCGGCATGCGAGCGCACGCCCCGCTCTGCTGAATGCAGTTCGAAAAAAGCGTCGATATCGTGTTCTCCCCCGCGCGGGACGAACTCCCGGCTGAAGAGCAATTGCACCGCTGTCTCGCGGCCCTCGCGTCGTTTACTCATCCTCCTGCTTCGTCTTCGGCAGCGGATAGGCCGTGTGCAGTTTCGTGAACAGTTCCGCCATGTTCAGCGCCGCCCGCGCCGCTTCCACGCCCCGGTTCATCTTGTCACCAAAACAACGGTCCCGTGCCTCCTGCTCGCTGTTCACCAGCAGCACCATGTTGATCACCGGCGTCAGATGGCGGGTGGACATGGTCTGCAGTTCCTGGGCGACGGCGGCGGTGATGAGGTCGGCGTGTCCTGTCTCCCCGCGGATCACGACGCCCAGGGCGATAATCACGTCTGCGTGGGTGTATTGAAGCACATACTCCGCGCAGACCGGTATTTCCCATGCGCCGGGCACGCGGTAGAGCGGCACACTGGCGGTGGGCATGATGCTGAGGAGCTCACCTTTCGTGGATTCCAGCAACCCGTTCATACAGGTTTCGTTGTACATGCTGGCTACAATCGCAAAGGTCTTGCGCGGTCCGATGAGCCGGGGTCTGCGGGGAAGGGTTTGGGAAGCCATAAGGAAAAATCGGGCCGGATCATGAGGGCACACCCGTCCCGGCGCAACTGCTTTGCCCGGAAATAACCGCGGACCGGGCGGGATTTGCCCCGCCTTTTCTCTTGCCCCCGCCTCCGCCGGACGGAACGGTCCGGTGGCCACCCCCCCTTTTGCCTTATGACCGCCACCGTGCCCGTAGAACACACCGACGAGATCAACGCCCGTATCCTTGCCGTATCCGAGGACATGGTAAAAGGCTTCGTGCGCCGGCCGTTTGAAGTCATCGCGGAGAACTCGGGGGTGCCGCTGCCCGTGGTGCTGGAACGCCTCCGGGCGATGCTGGAGGCGGGAGTCATCCGCCGGGTGCGGCAGACGCTCCTCGCCACGAAACTGGCCCACGGGGCGCTGGTCGCGTGGAAAGTGGACCCGGACCGGATCGATACCACGTTTGACTGGATGTTCCGCGAAGATCCTTTCAGCGGTCACGTAGTCACCCGCAGCACGGACCGGGAGATTTCCGGGTCGGATTACCGCCTCTGGACCACTCTGAAGGTTCCCCAGGGCCATTCCCTGGAGGAGCACGCGGAAGTGATCAAACGCCTCACCGGGGCACATGAATACCTCCTCATGCCTGCGAACGGCATTTTTGCCCTCGGCGTGGGGCACGTGCGGCGAAAGACCATGGAACCTGGCGACCGGTCCCCGGAACCGGCGCAGATGGAAACGACCACCACTGTGGATCTGACCCCGGAGGAGTGGAACGTGCTGCTGGCCTTGAAGGAGGAGCTCACCCCGGATGAAATTTGCGAAGACCCCTGGAGCGGACGGGCCGCTGTGGCCGGTATCAGTTTCGAGCGGTTCTGCGCCGTGGCGGAGGAACTGAACCGGAAGCGCGTCATCGGACGTTTTTCAACCTTCCTCGAACATGTGAAGCCCTCACAGACCGGTCTCCGCGTCACCCGCTTCAACGGCCTCTTCCACTGGGGTGTCCCCAAAGGCATGGAACAGCGTGCGGGCAGTGAAATCGGGCGCCACTATATCCTCACACACTGCTACTGGCGGGAAGGCGGACCCCGTTTTGGCAATGTCAATATCATGGCCGTCATCCACGGCACCGAAAGAGAACGGGTGCTGGAACACAAGGCCGCCATCGACCAGCATCTCGTGGAGCAGGGCATTCCCGTCGGTTATACCGCCGTCTTCTGGGGTGGCCGCAGCGAAATCAAACCCAGCGAAATCTCGCCGAAGGTTTACCGCGAAGTGCACGCCAAATGGGCGGGGCTGGGGAAAGTGCTGTGAGCGGCGCTTCCCGTCAGGGCTGCGTGTTCGTCATTACCCACGCCAGATAGGTTTCCGCCACTGCGGACGCCGGCAGGGCCACGATTTCCGGCACTTCGTAAGGATGCAGCTCCCGCAGCCGCTGCTCCAGGGCCGGATAGCGCTGCGGAGTCGTCTTGATCACTGCGAGCACTTCCTGACCCGTTTCCACTTTTCCCTGCCACTGGTAGATGGACTCCACTCCGGGCAGCACGTTCACACACGCCGCCAGGCGTTCATTCACCAGGACCTCCGCGGCGGTCACCGCTGCGGACTTGTCAGGAAACGTCGAGAGAACGACGAGCAGTTGCATCGGTAAAGCGACGCTCCGTGTTACTCGCGGCTCTTGATCTCGACGAGCAGTTGCGCGTTGTTGTTGAAGCGCTCCATGAAGTGGATGAGGCGCTCCACGGCTTCCACCGGTTTGTGTCCGGCGAGACCGCGGCGAATCACGTGGACCTTTTCCATCTGGTGCGGCGGCAGCAGGAGTTCCTCCCGGCGCGTGCCGCTTTTGAAGATGTCCACTGCCGGATAGATGTACTGCTGGGCAATGCGGCGGTCGAGGACGAGCTCCATGTTGCCCGTGCCTTTGAACTCCTGGAAGATGAGGTCATCCGCACGGCTGTTCGTTTCCACGAGCGCTGTTCCCACGATGGTCAGGCTGCCGGCCTCCCGTGTATTGCGCGCGGACGCGAACATGCGGCGCGCGCCTTCGAGGGCGCGGGCGTCGACACCGCCGGAGAGGCTTCCCTTTCCGCCGCCGTGGCCGCGGATGGCGTTGTTAAAGGCGCGGGCGAGGCGGGTGATGGAATCGAGCAGCATGAAGACATGCTCCCCGGCTTCCACCAGCCGGCGGGCGCGCTCCATCGCGAGCGCCGCGATGCGGATGTGCTCGCGCGGATCGCGGTCGTTGTTGCTGGCCATGATCTCAGCACCGGGCAGCGCCCGGGCCAGTTCGGTCACTTCTTCAGGCCGCTCATCCACGAGCAGCACGATCAGTTTGATCTCCGGATAGTTTTCGCGCACGGCCTCCGCGATGTGCTGGAGAATGGTGGTCTTTCCGGCCCGCGGCGGTGCCACGATCAGGCCGCGCTGGCCGCGCCCGATCGGTGAAATGAAGTCGATGAGCCGTGTCGTGTAGCGGCTTGGCTGCGTTTCGAGAATGTAGCGCTTCGTGGGATTGATCGCCGTCAGCTCTTCGAAGAGCGGGAGCATGCGATAGGCTTCCGGCTCGCGGCCGTTCACGCTCTTGATCTCCACCACCTGCGGTCCGCGTC
>DATAIE010001049.1:0-5767 GCA_036262875.1 Verrucomicrobiales bacterium | reverse complement strand
TCAAGAAGCAGATGCCGAAGAGCTTTGCGGAACTGATGAAGGTCCGCCAGATCCTCGAGAAGCATTTCAAGGATGTGCAGGACGTCGAGTTCACGGTGCAGGACGGCAAGCTGTTCATGCTCCAGACCCGCAACGGCAAGCGCACCGCCGCCGCGGCGCTCAAGTTCTCCATGGACATGGTGAAGGAGAAGCTCATCAACTGGGAAACCGCGATCCTGCGCAATCCCGCCGATCAGCTCGAGCAGCTCCTCGCTCCGGACTTCGATCTCGCTGAACTCAAGAAAGCGAAGGTTCTTGCCAGCGGTCTTCCCGCGGGTCCTGGTGCCGCGTCGGGCATCATTTATCTCAATGCCGACCGCGCCGCCGCCGCTGCTGAAAAGGGCCTGGATGTGCTGCTCGTGCGTAACGAAACCTCCCCGGAAGACCTGCGCGGCATGATCGCCGCCGTGGGCATCCTCACGGCCAAGGGTGGTGTCTCCAGCCACGCGGCGCTCGTCGCCCGTCAGATGGGCAAAGTCTGTATCTGCGGTGCCAGCGCTGTGGACATCGACTACAACAAGAAGACGGTGAAGATCGCCGGCCAGACCTTCAAAGAAGGTGTGGACAGCCTCAGCATCGACGGCACCGCCGGCACCATTTACGGTGGCAAGCTCAAGACCGGTCCCTCCTCCATCGTGATGGGCCTGCTCTTCGGTGACAAAGCCGCTGCGAAGACTGAAAAGTTCGCCGCTTTCAAGCAGCTCATGGACTGGTGCAGCAAGGCAACGAGGCTCGCCGTCCGCACCAACGCTGACAACCCGGAACAAACCGCGCAGGCCATCGCGTTCGGTGCCCAGGGCATCGGCCTCACCCGCACGGAACACATGTTCTTCGAAGGCGACCGCATCGACGCCGTCCGTGAGATGATCCTCGCGGACAACCTCGACGACCGGAAGAAGGCGCTCGCCAAGCTCCTGCCGTATCAGCGCGAAGACTTCACCGGTATCTTCACCGCTCTGAAGGGCCTGCCCGCCACCATTCGCCTCCTCGATCCCCCGCTCCACGAATTCGTCCCGCACGAAGAAAAGGCTCAGGCCGATCTCGCGAAGAAGATGGGCGTGAAGACCGACAAGGTAAAGACCCGCGTTGCCCAGCTCCACGAGTTCAACCCCATGCTCGGCCACCGCGGATGCCGTCTCGGTATCGCCTATCCGGAAATCACCGAGATGCAGGCCCGCGCCATCTTTGAAGCCGCCGCCGATGTGGCGAAGAAGAAGATCAAGGTGAAGCCGGAAGTCATGATCCCGCTCGTCGGATTTAAGAAGGAATTCGACCTCCAGGCTGAAATCGTTCACCGCGTCGCCAAAGAGGTGATGGCTGAGAAGAAGATCAAGTTCGACTACCAGGTCGGCACCATGATCGAAGTTCCCCGCGGAGCTCTGACCGCCGATGAAATCGCGGCGAACGCCGAGTTCTTCAGCTTCGGCACGAACGATCTCACGCAAACCGCGCTCGGCATCAGCCGCGACGACATGGGCTCCTTCCTCATGCCCTACACCGAGAACGAAATCTTCAAGAAGAACCCGTTCGCCACGCTCGACCAAACCGGCGTTGGCCAGCTCATGCAAACGGCCGTCACCAAGGGCCGCAGCGTCCGTCCGGACATCAAGCTCGGCATCTGCGGTGAACACGGCGGCGACCCTGACTCCGTTAAGTTCTGCCACCGCATCGGCCTCGCCTATGTGAGCTGCAGCCCCTACCGCGTGCCCGTCGCGCGTCTGGCGGCAGCCCAGGCCGCCATCGAGGAAAAGCGCGCGGCAGCGAAGGCTGCGCCTGCTAAAGGCAAAAAGAAGTAATCGTCCGAATCACGAAGGCCGCCGGGGAAACCCGGCGGCCTTTTTTTGTCGTTATGATTTGCCAGGAATGCTCCCGCTATTTCACATCAGTCACGGGTCGGGCTGCTGCTCTTTTTCACGGTCTTTGAGAGTGAGAGAAAGGGGCGGGAGAGGCAAAGAGAAACGGGCCGCCTGTTTTTCCGAATGCCCGGAAAATAGTGATCGGAAGGTCGAGCCGGGCTTCGACTTTCAGTGCCCATAACCGGCGGTATCCGTGGTCAAAGGGATTGAGCAGTAAAGGGTCGCCTCCGGACGGGAGAAAACGAGCAGTTGCCAAAGCCGCTTCATCTGCCAGGAAAAGGAAGCAAACCAGCCGTCCCCGGGGGAACTCCACCCGGAGTAAATCTGTCGCAAGACACCGGGGCTTTCTCAGGCGGTTTTACGATCCTTGCAGCCTACTTCCCATGTCCACCTCCTCCCTCACCGATCTCAGACGCATCCGGATGGAAAAAGCCGATGCCCTTCGCGGCCTCGGTCTGAATCCCTACCCGTCGAAATGCGGCAGGACGCACTATGCCGGAGAAGTGCTCTCGAATTTCGATGCCCTTGACGGTACCACGGTGACGGTGGCCGGGCGGGTCATGTCGTGGCGGGCGCAGGGTGCCCTCGTCTTCGCGCACGTGCAGGACCAAACCGGGCGCCTGCAACTCTTCATGAAGCGAGACCTGCTCGCAGAGACTTCGTCTGAAAAGGGGACCCTCGGTTTCAAGGATTTCAGCCTCGTCGACCTCGGTGATTTTGTGGAGGTCACTGGCAAAGTGCTGCGCACGCAGCGCGGGGAGGTTTCCATCCAGCCCGGGGAGTTTCGGGTGATCTCAAAATCCATCCGCCCGCTGCCGGACCAGTGGTCGGGTCTGCAGGACCGTGAGCAGGTGCTGCGGAAGCGCTACCTGGACACTATCCTGGAACCGGAGTCGCACCGCCGTTTCGAGACCATTGCGAAGATTGTGGCCTCCATTCGCGCGTTCCTGCAAGGCAAAGGCTTTGTCGAATTCCAGACGCCGGTCATTCAGCCGCAATACGGCGGCGGCACTGCCAAGCCGTTTCGCACCACGGTGAATGCTCTCGGGGTGGACATGTATCTCGCGATCTCCCACGAGTTGTATCTGAAGCGCCTCATTGTGGCCGGATACGATAAAGTGTTTACCATTGGCCGGTATTTCCGGAACGAAGGCATCGACCGCAGCCACCACCCGGAGTTCTCGATGGTCGAGACCATGGCCGCCTATGAGAACTACGAGTATAACATGGACCTCATCGAGGAGATGTTCCGCCATATCGGGACCAGCGTTTTCGGAAAGACGGTGTTCAAGGTAAAGGATCAGGAGATCGATTTCGCGCCGGCGTGGCGGCGGGTGCAGATGGCGGAGCTTGTCCGTCAGGTCACGGGCGTTGATTTCCGGCTCATCACGACTCTGGAGGAGGCCCGGGAAAGGCTTACGGCCATGGGCATCGAAGAGCCCGCGGCGTCCGTCGGCGAGGCCCTTGTCCTCGCCTTCGAAGGCAAAGCGGAGAAGACGCTCATCCAACCCACGCTGGTCTATGGTCAGCCGGTGGAAATTTCACCGCTGGCAAAACCGATGGCGGACGATCCGCGCTATGCAGAGCGGTTCGAGATCTATATCGCCGGCATGGAATGCGGGGACAACTGGTCTGAACAGAACGACCCCGTTCGTCTCCTGAACACCTGGAAGCGCAGCTACAACGAGGGCGAAGCGGACAGCGGGAAATTCCACACCCTGGACTTCGATTTCATCGAGGCTCTGGAATACGGCATGCCTCCCACCACGGGCATCGGCCCAGGCGTTGAACGCATGGCGATGATCTTCACCGAGCAGGAGAACATCGATGACGTGATCTTCTTCCCCATGATGCGCCGCCACGTCACTCCGACGAATTCGGCAATCTACGGCATCCCAACCGAGGATCCCAACAGCGCGCCTCCGACCCCCAAAGCCCCCTCCGGCCTCGCTCTCGAAAACGGGGAATTCCAGTCTCTGTGCGCCGACGGCACTCTGAAACCGGTCAGCCGCCGTCTTACGCTTACGCCCTCCCTCCACGTGTGGAAATCCGCCTCCGCCGTCCGCCGTTCCGGGCAGGTAATCGTCGAGGGCTTCAATGCCGACGGCCCGCTGATGCTCTCCGGTTACCGTCCGGTTGCCGGCACTTCTTCCGACGAAAATGCGGAGGCGCAGGCCTTCCTCGACCTCCTGAACGCCGGGCTTGTGGCTTCACTGAAGGCAACCTGTCCTGACTGCGAAGTGAAGGTCCTGAAGCCGGTGGTGGTCACGAAGGTGGTCTGACTGGAAAAAGTCTGCCGGCTGGATCAAGCCGCCGGACTCTGCGTTTCTCTTCTTCAGCCTTTCCTTTCCTCAGGATAAAAGGGCCAGTCGCGTGCCGGGAGACCGAGGCTTTCCTGTTCGAACATCCCCTTGGAGCCGGAGGATTTGAGCGTTTCCAGTTGAGGCCGAACATCTGTCAGCAACGGATCTTCAAGAAGCCGGCCGAGCATCCGCCGTTCATCCGCACTGAGCGAAGGACCATCCGGGGAGGGCCGGATCTGCATATGGAGGGGAAGGATGTTTCTTCCCGTTCTCGCGCGGAGGTCGCGGAGAATATCGAATCCCGCCGGGTCCGTATCGCCGAAATGCCGGTATTCGATGTCATCCGGGAGGAGCGCCATGAGCGCCAGCACGGCGTCAGAGGGATAGCTTGTGTGAATGAGCAGCGTCCCGCTTCGTTGCTTCGCGAGTTCCTGCATGGTGGTTTCGTTTTCCACTGTGAGGCAGCGGCGGGCAGAGGTGGATACTGCGCTGGCGGAGGCGATGTCCGTGTTCGAGATGCGGACCGGAGCGGAAAGCAGGTTCAAATCGAGTGAGCCTGTTGCGAACTGGAGGAGCAGGGGCCCGTGCAGCAGCACGCCGCGCCGGTTTTGCAGGATGCCCAGTTGCTCGAGAGTGGTGAGGGAGCCTTCGCTCATCCGGACGAGCCCGGTTTCGAGGCGAAGCCTCATCTGTTCAAGCCGTTTCGAATCGCCGCAGACGACACAACTGACGAAACGAATTAACGACTCGCCTTCCCACGAAAGAACTGCGGCCATCACACGAAGAAGCTCCGCCCCCTCCTCCGGCTCTCTCCATTGAAACGGTGCACGCACTTCCCCTGACAGGGAGAGGTCTGCAAGAGCACTGCACCATTGTGTCCAGGGCGCGCTCCATTTGTCAGACACGGAATGGAGGGCAGCGGAAAGGAAAATGGTTTTCCATTCCTCCCGCCGCTGCGCCGGGGACTTTGAGGACAGGGCCGCAAAAAGCGGGGCTTCACCGGCAGGCAGAAACTCAATTTGCTGAATGAGCCCGGGATCACGCGGGTGCGCGATGAGTTTGATCCACCCGTGGTGATGAGATTGCAGCAGTTGCTGCTCGGCCTTATCGAGTGTTTCGCCGTCTGTACAGTTTCCGGCTTTCAGCACCTCCTGGTAGTCGAACAGGATACGATTTGCGCTTTTGCCGGTGCGCCCGGCGCGGCGGCTTTTGTAGCGGTTCGCCAGGACCTCCAGGATGGTCCGGGAAATGAGCGGAGGGTTCATTCGGGTTCACCGGTTTCGCCCAGCATTTCCAGCCACACGCGCTCTTCAGGAGTGCCGCGGCGCAGGATGACGGGCTCGTTGCGCACTTTCAGGCGGCGGCCTTCGCGGTGTTCGTGTTTGGTAACCACGATGAGCTGATCGCACAGGTCATAGGCGTAGGGAATATTGCCGGTGGACATGGAAAAGACGCCCTGGAGATCGAGGGACTTGAGAGCGTCCACACAGTCACGGATGCGTTCGCCGGAGAGCTTGGAAAAGGCCTCGTCGATGGGCACCAGAGCCAGGGTGGGTTCCCTGCGGCGCA
>DATAIE010001048.1:0-3092 GCA_036262875.1 Verrucomicrobiales bacterium | reverse complement strand
ATGAAAACGACATTTGCTTTACTCACCGCCTTCATGGGCACCGCACTTCCTGCACTGGCCGGCCCTGGTTTTCTCGGCGGTGCAATGAATGTTCCAGTTCAACGTCCGGCTTACGCCGGGCAGCCGGCCGGCTCGCAGTGTGCCATGACGAAGACGGAGATCATCGAAACCCATGGCCGCGGCGGAGGCCCTGTCGTATCGAAGAAGCTCAACTGCACCGGCCAAAAATGCTGTGCCGCCAATGTGGCTGCGTGCTGCGCCGTGAAGCGGTAGCGGCCGGGTTTTCGTCGATCCGTCCTCAGGGGAGGGGTGGAATCGCCGCCCCTCCTTTTTATTTTGAAGAATATTTGCGGGGTTTTGGCCCCGGTTTCGTAAGCCCGTAATGCGGCCGTCCCATCCTCCGCAGAATGGACTATCCTGTTATGCGCAGAACCGTTTTGAACTTCATCCTCCTGCTGGTGTGGCTGCACGCCGGAGCAGGAGCCGGAGCCCGTCCCCTAACGGTCGATGCTGGAAACCTTGCGGCCTGGCAGGCGGAGGCAAGGCAGAGTCATCCATCGGTGGCGGCGGCGAAAGCCCGCTCCAGGGCCGCGCATGCCGCCGCCGGTGCCGTCCGACTGTGGCAGGACCCCATGCTCGGCCTGGGCCTTACGGCGGCGTCCCGCTCCATGCGAATGGACGATGGTGATGTGCGGGTGATGGCCGAGCAGCAATTGCCGAGACCGGGACTCTATCTTGCGCAGCGGGAGAAGGCGCTGGCGGCTGAGCGGACTTCGCAGGCGGAAGTCGCCGTCTCGGCAAACGCCCTGGAACTCGAAGTGGCGAAAACGGCCCTGGAACTGGCCCTGTCCGACGAAACCCTCGCTATCGAAGAGCAGCAGTTTTCGTGGGTTGAGCGCATGGAGACGAATGCGAAAGAGAAACTCAAGGATCCCGCGGCAAATGCCGCCGAGTCCCTCAGACTCGCCAGCGAGCTTACGCAGGAACGGCAAAAACTCAATGCGGCACGCCGTGAGCGCCTGCGTCTGGCGCAGCAACTCAATTTGCTGCTCGGACGCCCGGTGACTCAGGCCTGGCCGCTTTTGGCGCTGCCTCCGGCCGCGGATTCCACGCCTGTTGTTAGGAATGAGTGGGTGGCGCTGGTTGCGCAGCATCCCCGTTTGGCCGCCCTCCGGCACATGGTGGAGGGGGCGGGGGCGGAGATTGCCATCGCAGGGGAAGAGAGAAAGCCGGTCGTTACCCTCAGTCTTGAAACCAACGCCTACCACAATGGAGACGTGCGCGATACCATGCTCGGAGTGCGGCTGTCGCTTCCCTGGTGGAACCGGGCCGCTTACAAAGCCAACGAGGAACGCGCGCGGCAGGAGAAAGCGGCGGCGATCAAGGACATCGAGAGCGCCGAGCGTGAGCTGGGCTCGCAGGCGGTGACGGCTATTTCAGAGGCGCAAAACGCGGGCCGGCAGGCCGCCGCATTTGCGAAGGAAGTCCTGCCCGATGCGGAAAAGGCGGCCCAGGCGGTGGAGAACTCGTGGGTCAGCACGAAATCCACACTGGCGGAAGTACTGGAAGCCCGGCGCTCACTTCTTTCGGCACGAATGGAGCAAAGGCGCTTCGTTGCCGCGCAGCATGCCGCCCTGGCCACCCTGCGGTCACTGCGGGGAACCCGTTAAACGTCTAACATTTTTCCCATGAAATCGTCGCTGCCCGCTCTCGTTGTCGCCGTTGTCCTGACCGCGGCGGTGACATGGTTTTTGACCTCGCGAACCGCGCCGCCGGAACCGGCAGGGGCGGCCAATGGAGAGAGGCAGGTGGCCTATTATCAGTGTCCGATGCCCAGTCATCCGCGCTACCCCACTCCTCAGCGCTGCACGGTCTGCGGCATGCAGACGATCCCTTTTTACAAAGGCGCTGCCGGCACGGGGGACACATCGAGTCCGGATACCGTGTCCCTCGATGAGCACATGATTCAGGTGCTGCACGTTCAAACGGCGCAGGCGAAGACTCAGAAGCTGGTGAAAACGCTGCGGGTCGCCGGTCGCATTGATGACGACGAACGCAGGCACCGGATCATCAGCGCCTACACGGACGGGCGCATCGACAAGCTCTACGCGAATCATCATGGCTTTGTCGTGATCAAAGGCGAGCCGCTGGCCCTGATCTACAGCCCCACCCTGCTGGCCGCCGAACGTGAATATCGCCAGCTCACCGGCGAACTGCGCAGGAATACCGCGCTGCGGCTGCGCCAGATGGGATTGATACCGGAGCAGATCGAGGCCCTCGACAAAAAGCCCGTGGATGAACTGACGTCCCAAATTCTCGCACCTCTCGGCGGAACGGTGGTCGAACACAACGTTTACGAAGGACAATATGTCACCGCAGGACAAAAGCTGTTCGAGATCGCTGATTTCTCGATCATGTGGTTTCAGTTTGATGCCTATGAACAGGACATCCCCTGGATCAAACCGGGACTCGAAGTGGAAGTGAGCACTCCGGCGGTCGCCGGGAAAACCTTCACTGGCCGGACCACCTTCATCGATCCGAACTTCAACGAGACGACCCGTTCGACCATGGTGCGGGTGGAACTGGAGAATCCCGTCGTCGATGGCCGCCGGCTCTTGCTCCACAAGCTCTATGCCGATGGATTGGTAAAGCTGGATACACCGGATGCCCTGGCTGTTCCCCGTTCTGCCGTTATCGAGACGGGGCCTGAAGCCGTCGTCTATGTCGAGGGAAACCGGGGTTCCTATGTCCGCACCCCGGTGAAGACCGGCATGCGCGGCGATGCGCTGATTCAAATTACCGCGGGCCTGAAGGAAGGGACCAGGGTCGTCACGAATGGAAATCTGCTCATCGATGGTCAGGCGGAAATGAACCGTGCCTTTATGACGGCTCCCGTCGAACCTCCGAAGCCTCCGCCGGCCGGGGCTGTGCCCGCAGGGCCGCCCCTTGCCGACGACGGGAGGAAGGCCTTGAGTGATTTTACCGGCTTCGCCGATTCATTGGCCGCAGCGCTTTCCGCCGATGATCTTCCGGCCTTCAATAAAGCCGGAGTCCGCGCCGCGGAGATTACGAAGGCCCTCACTGATTCTCTG
>DATAIE010001047.1:0-1842 GCA_036262875.1 Verrucomicrobiales bacterium | reverse complement strand
AGTTCCATCGCTTTGAAGGTTCTTTCCGGCGTGTTTCTCACCGTCACCGGCGGCGAGGCCCTGTATGCAGACCTCGGACATTTTGGCCGGAAGCCCATCACCAGGGCGTGGCTCTCCATTGTCAAACCGGCGCTGATCCTGAACTACCTCGGTCAGGGTGCCGTGCTGCTCACGCACGGGGAGGAGGCGATTTCCAATCCGCTGCAAAACATGGCGTCGGACTGGTTTCAACTGCCACTGCTGATTCTCGCGGCCATGGCTGCGGTGATCGCCAGCCAGGCCCTCATCTCCGCGGTGTACTCCCTCACCATGCAGGCCGTGCAGCTCGGCTACCTCCCGCGGCTGCGCATTAAGCACACGTCGCACATGGAAAAGGGACAGATCTACATCCCCCGCATGAACTGGCTGCTCATGTGCGGCAGCGTGGGCCTGGTCCTCGCGTATCGAACATCCGGCGCGCTGGCCGCCGCCTACGGCATCGCCGTCAGCCTCACGATGCTCACCACCACGCTGCTGCTTTACTTCGCCGCCAGACGGGACTGGCAGTGGGGGCCTGCCAAAGTGATCAGCGCCATCGCCGTGCAGTTTGTATTGAACTGTGTGTTTGTGTATGCGAATGCACAGAAATTCCTCCATGGCGGCTGGGTGCCCGTTTTGATCGGAGCCGGGATCTTCACCATCATGATGACATGGCGCACCGGCAGGAGGCTCCTGGGAGAACGGCTGCAACAGCAGGCCCTGCCTCTCTCCGTCTTTCTTCAGAGCATCCAAAACGGGGAAGGCGTGAAGCGCGTGCCGGGGACAGCGGTTTTTATGTCAGGCTCCACCGGCCTGACTCCCACGGCCCTTTTGCACAATCTGAAGCATAACAAAGTGCTGCATGAGCGGGTCCTGTTCATGACGATCCTCAGTGAACCAGTGCCCTTCGTGGAGAGCGCGGGGCGCATCCGGCTGGAGCAAATCGTGCCGGGATTCTGGCGCATCTCCGGCCACTACGGCTTCATGGAGCAGCCCGACGTGCCGGAACTGCTGGAGGCCTGCGAAGCCGAAGGCCTGAAGCTGGACCCCATGCAAACCAGCTTCTTCCTTGGACGCGAAACCGTCATCCCGCGCGGAGAACTGCTCTCCCGGTGGCGGGGAAAACTCTTCGGCACACTCTCACGCAACGCTTTGAATGCCGTGGCCTACTATAACATTCCGCCCGGACGCGTGGTGGAATTCGGCATCCAGGTCGTCATGTGACGCCGGTGTGTTATGCCTTCTGCTGCGCCGGCGACTTCGCCGGGGTCTTCTGAAACGCGGAGATAAAGAGCAGCCCGGCAGCGATGCAGATGCAGGAGTCCGCGACGTTGAACGAAGGCCACTGCCGGTCTCCCCAGTAGAAGTGGAGAAAATCGACCACGTAACCGCGCAAAAAGCGGTCAAAAATGTTCCCTAAAACACCGGACAGAAGGAGGGCCACTGCCACGCGGCTCACGCGGGTGGGAAACGCGTTGCTCCGGCACAGCCACCAAATGAGGAACAGCGCTGCAATGGAAATGCCGCCAAAAACCAAGTTCGCCCAGACGGTTCCGTTGCCCATTCCAAAAGCGACACCGGTGTTGTGAACCCGTACGATACTGAAGAATCCTTCAATGACCGGGACCACTCTCGGCTCCACGTCGGGCGCCATATTCGAGGGGTCGGGGAAGTACCTCACGATGTACTCCTTGGTCGCGAAATCGAGCAGGAACAGGGGGAGGGTGAGAAGGAGGAGGAGTTTTCGCATCGCGGGGAGCATAAGGGGGTTCGGAAAATCTGCCGGAAAAATCTCAGGCCGGCACAGCCGCCGTTCGACGGGCG
>DATAIE010001046.1:0-1872 GCA_036262875.1 Verrucomicrobiales bacterium | reverse complement strand
AGCCTCGTGCCGTCTGCGCCCTCTTATCCAGTACCTCGGCAGGAGCCCCGGCCCACCTGGGTTTTATGCGCTCCGCGCCTTGAACCTCTGCCACGGGAGAGAGCCAACGGCCTGCGCCAGATGTCCGGCGAGGCTGGCTTCGCTTTCTTTGTCATGTTCCAGTCCGTTGATCTCGGCGGTCAGCGCTGATTCCCGGACAGCCTCTTTCGCGAAAGCCCCGTACCGCTGCAACATGGCTGCGGGCTCGAACTCATTGGGAAGCGCGCCTTCGGTCTGCATGGTCTCTGCGAGCACTCCGGCGACTTCCGCGGCCATTTCGATCAACACCGGAATGTCATGATGCTTGTGGTCATAGGCGGCGCAGAGTTCCGCCTGACAAATCGTTCGCGGGGCGGCGCGGCGGTAGAGTCCGTGGAGCAAACTGACCTCCACTCCCCAGCCGGAGGCAAACTCCAACTGCTGCAGCAGGCCGGTTTCCACACACAGTTCGCCGGACAGCGGATAACGCAGTGACTGCAAAAACGCCGGCCATGGGTGAGCGGGGGCCAGTTCCGCGAGGGCCTGCAGCAACGGCTGGAACATGAGGCGGAAGACCCGCCCGTGCAACCGGCCTGCGTTGCGGACATAGTATCCCTTACACGCGGCGATCCCGGCTTCCGGGTGCATCACGGGCCAGCACAGCCGCGCCAGAAAACTGCGGCTGTAGGTGCGGATGTCACAGTCATGCATGGCGACCGCGAACGGCTCCCCGCTCTGCGACAGATGATGCGCGCACACGCTGAGGTTCCGGCCTTTGCCCGGAGGGGCCGCGGACACGTCGTGATGCAGCACTTCGCAGGGCATGCGGAGAACGCTGAATTTTTGCACGGCATCGTGATATTGATTCCGTCCGGCTCCATCCAGTCCCACGACGACACGTGAGATCCACGGCACTTCAGCGAGGGTGTTGAGAATGTTCGCCAGCGCCTCGCTTTCCAAATCCCGCACATGACAGGGCAGGATCAGCGCCAGCGGCCGGTCCTTCGTCCAGCGGGTGAGGTCTGTCTCCAGACGCTCACCGCTCTCCGCGCCGAGCAGCGGCAGGGAAAGGACAGAGGCAGGCTGGAAAGTGTCAGGCATGAGGAAAAGGGGGAGCATCCATGCGGCGGTCAACGGGCGCTGGCAAGCCGCACCTGATGTGACACCGTCCGCATTCCATGCAGTTTTCCGTTTTGCACTATCACTTCCGGCCCGGCGGTGTCCGCCGTGTCATCGAGCTGGGCCTGCCTGCGCTCATGCATGCGGCGGGTGGAGTGACTCGTGTGGTCCTCGCTTCCGGTGAAGCGCCGGATGCCGCATGGCGGCAGTTCATGGAGGAGCAGCTTTTTCCCGCAGAGGTGGAGTGGCTGACAGAACCCGCCCTGGGTTACTGGTCCGAACAGCGAGTCCCCGCGGAAGATGTCAGGCATTCCATTCGCGAAGTGCTCCCGCGTCTCCTGACTCCTGGAGGGATTCTCTGGGCTCACAATCTCTGCGTGGGCCGCAACATGATCCTCGCCCGTAAGGTGGCCGCTGTCAGCAGCAATGCAGCCCTGTGGCTGCATCATCATGACTGGTGGTGGGACGGGCGCTGGGAGCGCTGGCCTGAGATGCGTGCTCAGAGAATCGATTCACTGGAGGAGGCCGTGGCTGCGACGGTGCCGTCCGGAGAACGGGTGAGGCACTTTTGCGTCAATGCCTTCGATGCGCGGCGGCTGAGGAAATGGACCGGGCTTGCCGCCGGTTTTCTTCCGAACCCCATGGCGATGGACCTTGTTGCTGCGGAGGAACAGGAACAGGCGCGCGATTTCCTGCGCGGCATCACCGGCACTGCGGCGGCGTGGGTCTATCCCT
>DATAIE010001045.1:0-4789 GCA_036262875.1 Verrucomicrobiales bacterium | reverse complement strand
GGCAGGACGTGCCAGCAGGAGCGCGAGGAGGAAGAGGAGAGGGTTGCGCATGACGGGAATCTTAAAAGCACCAAGCTCCAAGATCCAAGCACCAAAAAAGCTCCAAACATCAAACATCGAATGACTCGCAAGTCGATGTGGGCTTTCAATGCGCCTCTTCAAGATTCGGTGTTTGGAGCTTGATGTTTCTTTGGTGCTTGGATCTTGGAGCTTGGTGCTTTTAAGATTCCCGTCATGCGCAACCCTCTCCTCTTCCTCCTCGCGCTCCTGCTGGCACGTCCTGCCTTTGCCCGGCCAAATGTCCTCCTCATCTGTGTGGATGATCTCAAGCCCATGCTGGGATGTTATGGTGACCGGACCGTAAAAACACCCAACATCGACTCGCTCGCTTCGCGCGGCATGCTGTTCGAGCACGCGTATTGCAATCAGGCGGTCTGCGCGCCGTCGCGGAATTCTCTGATGACGGGACGGCGGCCTCAATCGCTGGGGATCTATGATTTGGGGACGAACTTCCGGGTTGCGGCCAAAGACGCCGTCACGCTGGCTCAGTATTTCAAGCAGCAGGGCTATCGAACCGAGGCGATGGGGAAGATCCTCCACGTGGGACACGGGAACCATGAAGACCCGGCGTCGTGGAGTGTGCCTCACTGGCCGGTCCCCTTTGTCGAATATGCGCTGTCGCAGAGCCACGCCAAAGAGGGACTCACCCGGGAGGAGGCTCTCTTCGCGAACAAATCTGCGGAGGGGCTGCCGCGCGGGGCGCCCTATGAGAATGCCGACGTTCCTGACGAAACCTACGGGGACGGACGTCTCGCCCGCGAAGCGGTGAAGCGCCTCAAGGCCGCGAAGGAAAGAGGAGAACCATTCTTTATGGGCGTGGGCTTTATCCGTCCCCACCTTCCGTTTTGCGCTCCGAAGAAATACTGGGACCTCTACGATTCTGCGAGTTTCACTCTTCCTTCGCGTACAACGCCGCCGGACGGGGCGCCGTCGTATGCGCCTCAGTCCAGCGGAGAACTGCGCCAGTATTCCGGCGTGCCGGAAAAGGGACCGGTTCCTGACGATCTCGGACGCACGCTTATCCACGGCTATCATGCCGCAGTGAGTTTCATGGATGCCCAGTTGGGCCTCATCCTCAAGGAACTCGATGCGACCGGGCTTGCCAAAGACACCATCGTGATCCTGTGGGGAGATCACGGCTGGCACCTCGGGGATCACGGGATGTGGTGCAAGCACACCAACTATGAGGAGGCCGCGCACATTCCTCTCATCGTCGTTGCTCCGGGTGTGACCGCTCCCAACTCGCGAAGCGCCGCGATGATCGAAACCGTGGACATTTATCCCACCCTGGCGGCACTCGCCGGGCTGCCGGCGCCTCCCGGCGTTGACGGACGCAGCTTTGTCCCGGCCCTGCAGGATGCGGCGCTGGGACACCGGAACTATGTTTTCCACGTTTATCCCCGCGGCGAACGCCTTGGCCGGGCGGTGCGGACGAATCAGTTCCGGCTCGTGGAATGGAAGGTCCCCGGCGCTCCCGCGGATTCCGCCGCTCTGGAACTTTACGACTACATCGCCGATCCGCTCGAAACGAAAAACATCGCCGCGGACAAACCGGAAATTGCCGCCCGGCTTCGCGCCATCCTCACTTCCCAGCCGGAGGCCATCCCGCAGATCAAACAAAAAGGAAAGCCTGACCGCGCGGTGCTTTTCGAAACGAAGGACGTGAACCATGACGGGAAATTGACCCGCGAGGAATTTCTGGCGAACCAGCCGGATCCCGCGGCAGCACCCGCGCGGTTTGTGAAATTCGATGCCGATAAGGATGGTGTTCTCACTCGCGAAGAGTTCATTTCCATGGGTGCGCCGGCTGCTGCGGCTAAACCCAGGCCCTGATCCCTTTGGGGAGAAGGCAGCGGGTCGTGGTTTCCGCAAGGCAGAGGATGCGGGTGACCCCACCTTTTTTCCCGCGAATGTTTTCCTGGAGCTTGGTGTTTTCTGAAGTTTGATGTTTGATCATTGAAGTTTCCCTCCCTTTCTCATGACCCCCGCACCCTCCCTTCCACCCCTTGGCCTTCTCGCAGAACTCGATGACTCCGTAAGGGCCACTCTCGCTCTTGCCGGCCGGTTTGAAACACTTCCCGCCGAGACCCGGCTGGCGACCCAGGGCGAGCCGCACCATTCTCTCGTGGTGATGCTGTCCGGGAGCGCCACTGTCGATTGCCATGCCCACGGCGACTACGTCCATCTTGCCGACATCAAGGCCGGGGAAACGATTGGGGAGATGAACATGATCGATCCCCAAAAGGCGAGCGCCGACGTCGTCATTTCGGAGAGAGCCGACGTGTGGATCATCGAGCAGGCGCAGTTCCAGTCCATCGTGGAACGCGATCCTCATTGCGCCTATTCTGTCATCCACTGGCTCGCCCGGCAACTTTGCCGCCGTCTTCGTCAAAATGCCGAGCATATGCTGCGTCAGGCGGAGGAACACCGCAGTCATTTGCGGGACATGGATTATTGAGGCACCCTGGTTCGTGAACCGCCGGTCCCGGCTTTCCGTCACTGCGTGCGCATCAGGCGCATTGCAGTCGCCGTATTTAGGAGACAATCCTTCTTATGATCTTAATCTTCCGGAAGCTCTGGCGGACGCTCCCGCTCGCAGTCCTCACTGCGGGCACTGGCCACGCTGCGCCATTGCGCTACAACCGGGACATCCGCCCGCTGCTTTCGGACAACTGCTTTTACTGTCATGGCCCGGATAAGAACCACCGGAAAGGCGGACTGAGACTGGACCTTTCCGATGAAGTGCTGAAGCCCGCAAAGTCCGGCAAGGTAGCCATCGTTCCGGGGAAGCCGGAGGCGAGTGAACTGATCGCGCGCATCAACCAGACGGACCCGGATGAGTTGATGCCTCCAGCCGAGGCTCACAAGGTACTCAGCCAAAAACAAAAGGACCTCCTGCGCCAGTGGGTCGCGGAGGGGGCGGCCTATGAGGCGCACTGGGCCTATACGCCGGTGGTGCGCCCGGCTGTTCCGGCAGTGAAGGAACCAAACGCCCGCATTTTGAACCCCATCGATGCGTTCATTCAGCAGCCCTTGCTGGAAAAGGGAATCGCGCCCTCGCCCGCCGCTGATCGCGCCACGCTTTGTCGCCGCCTGTTCCTCGATCTCACCGGACTGCCGCCCTCGCCTGGTGAGGTGGATGCTTTCGTTGCAGACAGGTCTTCCGATGCCTTCGAAAAACTTGCGGAAAAGCTCATGAGCCGCCCGCAATATGGCGAACGCATGGCCCAGCACTGGCTGGACGTGGTGCGGTATGCGGACACCGTGGGCATTCACGGGGATCAAAACCAAAACGCGTGGGCTTATCGGGACTGGGTCATCAATGCCTTTAATACGAACAAGCGCTTCGACGCCTTTACGACGGAGCAACTGGCGGGCGATCTCCTGCCGAATCCCACGGCTTCCCAGTGGACCGCCACCTGTTTCAACCGCCTGACCATGATGACCCGGGAGGGCGGGGCACAGCCAAAGGAATATCTCGCCAAATACACGGCGGACCGGGTGCGCACCGTGAGCATGGCATGGATGGGGGCCACGCTGGGCTGCGCGGAATGCCACGATCACAAGTTCGATCCGTGGCAACAAAAGGACTTCTATTCCCTGGGCGCGTTCTTCGGCGACTTGAAACAGTGGGGTGTCTACAATGACTACTCCTACAGTCCCAATCCGGATTTGAAGGGCTTTGGCAACGAGCACCCGTTTCCGCCGGAGAGGATGGTGAAGAGCGAAGCACTGGTGAATCGCATCACTGAACTGGAGGGGAGAATCCAAACGCTGCTGACTGAGGCCGCCGGGAAGGTGGCAGCCGATCCAGCAAGACTGGCTGCCTTCAAGTCCTGGTGTGTTGAAGTGTCGAAGCGTCTGAATGAGGACGGCTGGGAATCGACCGGTGCGCCGCGTGTGGTGGAACCGGCAGCCGGTCCGCCCAAAAAGGCAAAGACCAAAACGGCGAAGCCCGTGCAGGCCCCGGTTCAGCCCGAGCCGGTGGCGACTCCCGAAGCCATTGTGAGCGGGGATCAACGCATCCTTTTCGCCAAAGGGGGACCGCGCAATGCGGAGATCACGCTTCCTGTCACCGGACCGGTTTGCTCCGTGCAGTTGAATCTGCTGGCCGACGAAAGTCACAAGAAGTCCATTGCCCGCAGTGGAAGTTCCGTCACGCTCAAGCCGGTGTTTGAGAGGATCGGCGCGGATGGGAAGAGCCATGCTCTGGCCATTCGTTATGCGGACTCGGCGGAGAAGAAGCCCCGTTATGCCAACGGCTTTGAAGTATTGGGAGTGGAATCCGGATGGACCACGATTCCGGAACGGGCGGCGGTCACCAATGAAAGCGTGTGGCTGTTCGAAACGCCGGCCATTTTTGGCGAAGGCGAATCTCTCAAGGTGACGCTGAAGGACAACAACGCCGGATGTGTGAGTGTCAGGGTGTCGCCTTTGGTATGCGTATCCCCGTCCCCCTCCGGTGAATCCGCTGATCCCGGCACCATCGAAGGCGGGAAGTGGCGCTTGAGCGCCCTGCCTGCCCCCCCGCGCCGGCAGGACATGCAGGCGCACCTCGCCGCGGCGGACGGAATGGCGATGCAGTGGTTTGTACGCTGCACCCCTGGCGACCCGGTATTGAAGGCTGTCCATGAAATCGAACGCGGGATCTTCGCATGCCGCGGAGGCTGGACGCCGGTGATGGTCACCGAACGCACCGACAAGCCCCTCACGATTCGCGTGCTCCCCC
>DATAIE010001044.1:0-6628 GCA_036262875.1 Verrucomicrobiales bacterium | reverse complement strand
CAGGTCTTTGATGTCTGCGGTGGCTATCCACAGGAACTTCGTCGCACGCGGGACCTCCTCAGCGATCAGCCGGGTATAGTGGGCGCGGTTGAGGATGAGCTCGGTCATGGGGTGGGAATGACGAAACCAGAAATCAGAATGACGAAATCAGAATCCCGAAATCCGAAAGAATGACGAACACCAGTCGGCAACCGCCATCACTTTCTGGTTTCTGGTTTCTGGTTTCGTCATTCTGATTTCTGCATTTCCCTTCCCTACTCTCTCTCCTGACGGCTGGATACGGGAAATCCCTGGATGTTAACATTGATTTGACGTTCGCACCGCCGCCCCCAATTTGTCAGCGCTGCCGCGGGGACTGCCGCCGGCGACATCGCTATGAAAAAAACACTCATTGCTCTCACCGCCGGCATCCTCATCGGGGGCGGCGGAGTTTTCGTCTGGTCACAAATGCGCGCTCAATCGGCGGATGCGGACCAGTTGGAGGCACTCAACAAGCGCGATGCGGAACTGGCGAAACTGAAAACGGAACTCGCGGGGGAACGCTCCGCTGCTTCAACGCTACGCCAGCGGATCGAAGTGGCGGGCCTCGACGACGGTCCGGTGAAGGAAAACGAACTGGACATCACGCGGCTCCTGAATGACGCGCGGCCGCTCATGAAGTCCCTCACCCTGATGTTTGGCGAGCAGCGGAAACTCATGACTTCCCGCTTTATCAAAGGCATGGCGGACAAACTGGCCGACGAAATGGGCCTCACCGACGAACAGAAGCAGGAGATGATCGATCACTTCATGAAGGTCGATGAAGAGAATTTTGCGAAGATCAAAGCGATGCTCGACCGCAAGCTCACGGTCCTGGACGTCTTCACGGTGATGAAGGACATGAATCCCCAGAAGTCCATGGATGACTATATGATCGCGAAGCTCACTCCGGAGCAGAAGGAGAAATGGGAGAGCCAAAAGCTGGAATCGAAGGCTCAACAGATCGAGCGCACGGCCACCCGGCAGCTTGACCGCATGACGGCTACGCTGAAGCTCGACGAAGAACAGCAGGACAAGGTTTTCAATATCCTCGTCAAAAAGAATCCCCAGTATGATCCGGCCCTTTCCGTTCAGGGCGTCACCACGGACGGGCAGACGTTTGACCTGGCCAAGAGCCAGGATGAGGCGATCGCCGAGGTGCTGCATCCCGAGCAAATGGATGGCTGGAACAAAATGCAGGAAAGCAAAACCAGGGAGACGAAGCGCTGGAGTGATGCCCTCGGCGGGCTGGACCCCACGCAATTCTTCCAGGGCATGGGTGGTGGCGGTCTTGGCGGACGCGGCGCGGGCGGTGGCTTTGGCGGCTGGGGACGCGGCACCCGGCGCCGGTAGGCATTTCTTACCTTCGCGCGCTCTCCCGTTCGGTGAACCGTTGCCCGGCATGGCCGGAGGCTTTGGCGGTGCTGTGCGCTGCTTTCGGCGCGGCCCGCCTCCCGCGCCGGTCCTGTCTCGAGTAAGCGTGAGCCCCGGGATTTGGCCTCTCAGCCCACGGACGTGTACACAAAAATGGCGCGTCAGGTTACCCTGGCGCGCCTGCCACTGTGTGAGCGGTCCCCTTTGCCCTCACAGCAGCGTCTATAGTTTTAGCGGTTACTTGGCAATTTGCCAATCATCTTTTCATCCTTACGCGAAAAAGTTCCAGAGGGGTTGATTCTCCCGCATACAGGGGCCAATCTCAGCGCCCCACCCCCGGCCCCGCCGCTACAGCCTCCCGCTTACTGATGCAGAAACTGCTGATTATTGATCCTGAGTCCGATTTTCTCGAATGGGCGCAGCGCCACCTCACGACCGACCGCGTGCAAGTGGACATCGCGCCGAATGCCGAAGAGGGAATGAAGAAGTTCCTGGCGCAAAAGCCAGACCTCGTCATCGCCGAGTTTCACCTGAAGCCGGTCAACGGCATCGAGCTCCTGAAACGCCTCCGTCAGCAGGACCCGCAGATCATGGTGGTGCTGTGCACCTCGTTCCCTCCCACGAACGCTGTGATCGAGGCCATGAAACTGGGTGCTTTTGACTTTCTGCGCAAAGAGTCCCTGCCCTACGACCTGCGCCCGGTGGTGGAAAGTGCCCTGCAAACACGTGAAGCCTCAAAGGTCGAAAAACCCGTCCTCGAACCTCCCGTGGATCTGGGCGATGTCATGATCGGCCAAAGCCCCGCCATGCAGGGAGTCTTCAAAATGATTGGCCGGGTTTCGCGTTCGGATGCCGCAGTGATGATCACCGGGGAGAGCGGATGCGGAAAGGAAGTGGTGGCCCGGGCCATTCAGCGGTTCAGCCAGCGGAGCGGGCGCGAGTTCGTGGCCATCAACTGTGCCGCCATTCCCGAGAGTCTCCTCGAAAGTGAACTCTTTGGCCACGAGAAGGGCAGTTTCACCGGAGCCACCACTCAGCGGGTGGGCCGCTTTGAGCAATGCGATGGAGGCACGCTTTTCCTGGATGAGATCGGTGAGATGCCCATGCACGTGCAGACAAAGATCCTGCGGGTGCTCCAGGAGGGCGAGTTCAGCCGCGTGGGCGGGAATGAAACGCTGCGCACGGATGTCCGGATCATCGCCGCCACCAACCGGAACCTCGAACGGGAGGTGGACCGTGGAAAATTCCGGGAGGACCTTTTCTACCGGCTCAATGTGGTGCGCGTCCACCTGCCGCCGCTGCGTGAGCGGCCGGAGGACATCCGCCCGCTGGCCCTGTTTTTCCTGCAGCGGCTGGCGCGGAAAAAGAACAATCCACGGCTCCGCTTTGCCGACGATGCCCTCACCTTCATGGAGAGTTACAACTGGCCGGGCAACGTGCGGGAACTGGAAAACACCATTCAGCGCGCGGTGGTCCTCGCCCGTTCGGAGGTTCTGACAGCCGAGGACCTCCCTCTGGGGCAAAACTCCGCCGCAAGGCCCGCGGACGACGCCGGAAGCGTTAGCACAGAGGCGGCCCTCCAGCAGTTGATCAACGCCGCCATTGATTCAGGGGAGCCGGCACTCGCATGGATCGAGCGTCTCCTCGCACAGGAGATGCTCAACAAATACGATAACGATTCCGCTGCGGCAGCACGCGCACTCGGTCTAAAACCCGCCGCTTTCAAAAAGCTGCTGGGACCGGCAGTGAGCGCCTGAGTTTCCGGCCGTCAGGCCGGCTCTGCCAGCACGTCGCGCACCAGTTCCGCGGCGCGCACATTGTCATTTGTGAAGAGGCTCACCAGCACACCGTTGCCCTCCCGTTTCACGATATGCATGGACCGGACATTGAGGCTGGCATCGCGAAAACGGGCGGCGATGGAAGCCAGGGCACCCGGTTTATCCTCCAACCGGATGAGCAGCGTGTCCTCGCTGGTCGCTTTATAGTCCGCCTCGCGCAGGGCATGCAAGGCTTCGTCCGGACGGTCCACGCGCAGGTGAATGGTGGAACGGCCACCGGCACTGTCGACATCGAGGTCGTCGATATTGATTCCCTGGGCGGCGATGATTTCAGCAATATGGGCGACTTCGCCCGGTCGGTTTCCGGAAATGATGGCAATTTGTTTCATGAGAAGTTGATCGGCGGTCTCCACCTGCAAAAAGGAGGCGGATACGGCAACACTTTAAACCGACTCCGTCACACGACAAGGACGGCGTTATTCCCTGGCGAAAGGGATAGTTCCGGCCCAGGGTGGATCGATATGAAACTGCTGGTTGCCGGTCTTGTACTCATTACGTTCTCGGGGGTCGCCCTCCTTTGGCGGAACGGGCTGGACCGTGTGGAAAAGGCACCAGCCGTGGCGGCGGGTCCGGAGCGCACCACGCGATGCATGGTTTGGAAGGCGGAGCGCGGTAAGGCCACCGTGTGGATTTGTGGTTCCATCCACCTGCTGCGTGAGACGGACTACCCGCTGCCGGAGCCTTACCTTCACGCGTTCAGCGAGGCGAAAACGCTGGTCATGGAGCACGACCGCACCCGCGAAGGCCAGGGCAGGCAGGATGCTCAGCAGGCAGCGGCGCTCCCCAAAGGAGAGACGCTGGAGAAAAAGGTCTCGCCGGAAACGTGGACGGCATTCAGCGACTGGTGCCGCAGGAGCGGAACGGATCTCAATACCATGCAGCCGCTCAAAGCGTGGAGCGCGGCTACATTCATCACCCTCATCAATCTCCAGCACCTCGGCTATAGTGCCGGTCTGGGCATGGAAAACTATTTTGTATCCTCTCTGGCGGCCCGCAAGACCGCCGGTCTCGAAACGCTGCAGGAACAACTGGCGGTGTTCGACCGGTTGGATGCGAAGACCCAGGAGAACATGATCCTCCAGGCGATCGCAGAGGAGAAGAATCTCAAAGCCCGTTCCGCCGCCATGGCGGCAGCATGGCACGAAGGAAACGCCACCCTGCTGTCCTCTCTCATGGAGAAAAACATGCATGAATTTCCGGATCTGAAGAAACGGCTCCAGGATGACCGGAACCTCGCATGGATTCCCAAAATCGAAGCACTCCTGGACGGGCAGGAAACGGTGATGATTCTCGCGGGCAGCGGCCACCTGGCCGGCAGCGGCAGCGTGATCGATCTGCTCGAAAAAAAGGGAGTGAAGGTGACGCAGATGGAATACAAAACGACGCGTCCGTTGATCCCGTCCGCGGGGAACACACCTGAAAAACCCTGACAAGCGCGGGAGAGCGCTGCTCGAAAGAATGGCGGCAAAGCCCCGGGGCTATTAGGAATAACGTCTGATATTGTATTCGCCGCCGCAGCGGGCCGGCGCATCGTGTGGGCGTCCACTCACTGAGTGGCACCCTATGATACTCCATCCAGCCGGTTTCGGCTTTGCTCAAAGAGGCAGTTCTGGTTCATACACTCCTCTCATCGTGGCAGGTTTCGCCCTGCTTGCAGCGTATCTCCTGACGTCCGGCTCGCGTGAAAGAGTCCGCCGTAAAACACTGGCACACTTTGCGGCCCGCGAGGGATTTCATTATTCCCCGCGCAAACGGAAAGACATCCAGCGTGTTTATCCCGGATTCGAACTCTTCGGGCAGGGCCGCAGGTGTATCGGGGAGAACTTCCTCACCGGGTCGCGCGGCAACTGCGGCGTTACCGCCTTTGACTTCAGCTTCCAAACGGGAGCGGGCCACTCCGTGGAGCAATACCACTGCGCGGTCATCATTCTGGAGTCCCCGTTTCCGCTAAGGACGCTGAACATGCGGCCTGAAAACGCATGGGATACGCTTTCCTCAGTCTTCGGATCGGATGACATCGATTTCGAATCAGAGGAATTCAGCCACCGCTTTCACATCAGCAGCCCGGACCGTCACTGGGCCGGGAAAGTCCTCAACCCGCACACGATCGAGTTTCTCCTGAAGTGTGGAGACCTTACTCTGCACATGCACGACCGGTGGTTGATGATTCCGGTCAACGGCCGCCTTGAGCCGCAAACCATCCTCTGGGCCATCAGTACAGGCACGACCGTCCTAGAAGGGATACCGGAGGATGCCCGGATGGCTGCCTGACATACCGGCGCGAAGAATAATGCTCCGGAGCTTGAACATTCCCGGCAGACGGTTTGTCGGAGGAGAGCACCATGAAACTGTCCCTATCCGCTGTCGTGGCGTTTATCGCCGTGGTGCTTTGCCTCCGGGCTCCGGCCCAGTCCGTCTCTGTACTCAAAGCCACTGACCCCATCAAAATAGAGCTCAAGGTTCCGGCGGAGGATGCGGCAAATGTCAGCGCCACCTACACGGTTTCTGAAAAGGGGCTCTTGAAAATGCCTTTTCTGGATCACGAAATTCAAGCCTCCGGCCTGACGGTTTCAGAGCTCTCGCGGAAAATCGAAGCTGCCTACAAGGCCGGCGGCATTTATTCCAACCCGACCGTCATCGTGCTGCTTCCGGGCGGAGAAGCGCCACCCCACTCGGTGACGGTAGGAGGCGAAGTCCGGAAGCCGGGAGACGTAGCCATGCGCGAAAATCTGCAACTGTTCGGGGCTATCAATGCCTCCGGCGGCTTCACGGAGTTCGCTGATGTGAGGCGCGTCAAGATCATCCGGAACAATACCGAAAAGGTCTACGACATGCGCAAGATCAATGCGAACAGCAATCCGCTGCTCAAAGACGGAGACCAGATCATCGTACCGCAGGATTGAGCCGTCACTGCACCCGCGCTTGCACCCGCGGGCCGCCCCCGATCGATCGCGGGATGGCTGAACTATTCATCGCATTCAACCGTCGTCGTGGATGTGGCGATGCCCTTCGCTCTCGCCCGGCGAAAGGGGCCCGGGAAGCATGGGCGTTCAACCTGACGTTTTCAAAATCACGCCACTTCCGCTAACGCCTCCCCGGGCAGTTCGGGCGGCGTCTGGAGTTCCTCCCCGCCTGGTCCGTACACAGCCGGCGCACTCTCCGCGCCCGTACTGAAAACGGCTTCCCCTTCAGGTCCCAGCCATTCAGCCACTTGTTTACTGAATTTCTCTGGAAATGACCGCCCTTTTTCCCATTCCTTGATGGACCACGCCGAGACTCCCAGGAGAGATCCCAGACCGGTCCGGGAGAGCCCCAGCCGGGTTCGCTTTGACAAGATCGCGGTACCTATTCGCTGCGCCCGCAACGCCCGGTCGGCAGGCGAATGAAACGGGCGGGGT
>DATAIE010001043.1:0-2833 GCA_036262875.1 Verrucomicrobiales bacterium | reverse complement strand
GAACCAGCAGTTGCAGGAACACTTGAGGGCAGCGGTCATGGGAAGCGGGCCGCCGTGGGAACCGTGTTGTTGAGCATAAATCCAGCAGGCGAGGGGCCGTCCGTAGTCGATGAAACCCGGACACGCGAAATTAAGGCTGCCCTTGCCTGCACGGCACAAAGCGACTGCGGTGACGATCTTGTAAACGGAGCCTGGCGAATCAGGGAGGACGGCGCGATTGACCATGGGCCGGGTCTGGTCCGCAGCGAGGCATTTGATTTCTTCGCTGTCCACACCCCCGCTGAATATTCCGGGATCGAAATCAGGAAAAGAAGCCATCGCGAGAATGCCCGCGTCCTGCGGATCGAGCACCACCACGGCACCGCGCCCCACGCCCGCCTCCTCCAGACACCGCTGGGTGATCATTTGGATCCGGACATCGAGCGTCAGGGAAACATCTTTTCCGGCAGCGAGAACCTTTTCAAAGTTAGCCTCCACACCGGCCTTACCGGCGTCGGTCACGTAGCCGAGCGCGTGCGCCGCAAGCGCGCCCCACGGATACTTCCGGTGTCCCGATGCGTCGTTGTTGGCCAGCACTACTCGGTTCCGGTCCAGGATGCGTCCCCGCACAGGATTTGCCGCGACAGCCGGCACCGGTGCAGCCGGCACGCTCTCGTCCGGCCTATTCGAATCGACCGTACCGTCGTTCTTGTCAGAGATTTCGCCAAAAGCCTTCGCCTCCGCTGAAGCCGTTTGGCTTTCCGGAGTCGCGGGGGACTTGACTCCCGCCACGCCGGCCGGCGGATTCACGAAAAGAAGCGCGAGACTCAGTGCTGCGCCTGCTGCTGCCACACTTGCCGGAATCCGCAGCGCGGGACCGGATGCGGACTGTGGTGTCAGCAGTCGGCGCAGGCGCAGCAAAAGGCTGCCTCCTTTGGCGGCCGGGATTAGCACCGGTGAGGGCATGTCCGCGAGACACGCCAGGGCTCTCGCGTATTCCTGCACATCGCCATGGAGAGCGACCGCGGCATCATCGCAGCAATGCTCGCGTTCCTGACGAATGATACGGCCCGTCCACCACACGGCAGGGTGATAGAAGAGCAGGGTTTCCAGAGCCGTCTGTGCAAGATTCACCAGATAGTCCATCCGGCGGATGTGCGCCAGTTCATGAGCAAGCAGCGCCTCCACATGCCGCGGCGGCAGTCCGCTGAGCAGCGACACGGGGAACAGAATCACCGGTCTGAGCCATCCGGCGGTAACAGGCACCGCGACCTTCAGACTGGCCATCAGGCGCACCGGACGGCGCAGGCCCGATTCCCTGACAAGCTTGTGCAACACCGCCGTCCACCGGAGCGGCGCCGGATTCACACCATGCCGCATCCACCGTCCAATCTGCATCCAGCCGCCAAGCCTCCACAGAGCAAGAAGCGTCACGCCTCCGAGCCACACCCACACTCCCCACGGCATCAGGCTCGTCATTTGCCGGGTCCACCCGGCCTCGTGGGATGCACCGGCCGGAACGGATGAAGTTGCCGCAGTCTCCACGGCCGGATTGATTCGCGAGTCCTTCGGCGCACCGGAATCAGAGTCCGATTCCTCGAACTCCATGGCAAACGCCCCCTGCGGATAGAGAGGCAGCGGTTGCGCCTGGCGCTCAAATTCCAACGCACCGTTCATGGAGAGCGTGCGCCCGTCCCGGTAATACCAAGCTGTGAAAACCGGACAGGCCGCCATAACGAGGAGAGCCGCCATGGCCGCGCGGCCGCGCACCTGTGGCCGTGCGGTTCGCAGAAGGCTCAGCACCCCGGCAAGAAGCAGAGCGACAAGGGTGCCCTGCCAGATGAAGTGCATCAGCGCCCAGCCCAGCGGACGCATCCAGTCAAAGAGGAGGGGAGGATTCATCGGCGTTCGAGGGATTGGATGAGTTCACGGATTTGTTTCAGTTCCTCCGGGCTCACCTTCTTGGCGCCCAGCGCCTGTTGCACGAGAGCCAGCGCCGATCCGCCAAACACGCGGTCCATCAAATCACCCACCACCTGTCGCTGCGTCCGGTCCGGCGGGGCCGCCGCACGGTAGATATGGGTGCGCTCGGTATCGTCGCGCAAGAGCAGCCCTTTTTCGTGCATGATCTGCATGAGCTTCAGCACGGTCGTATAGCCGGCCTCCTCCCCCCGCTCCGCGTTCAGGACCTCCAGCACCTCCCGCACCGTGCCCTGTCCACGGTCCCATAAAATTCTGAGGATGGACAGTTCGGAATCCGTCGGATGGGGAAGTGAAGGAGAGCGTTTGGCAGCCATGCCCCATCTTCTACGAATATTTTCGTATTAGTCAACGAAATTTTTCGTACTTCACTCCGTCACCCGCGTTTCGCAGGTTTAGCGCTTTGTCTGCCTGATCCCTGTGCGGATCAGGCTTCTGCGCGCTCTTCCAGGATGTAGCCCATACCGCGGCGGGTATGGATGAGCTTCGGCTTGTCTTCGCTTTCGATCTTGCGGCGCAGGTAGGCCACGAAAACGTCGACGACGTTGCTTTCCGGATCCTGATTGAAATCGTAGAGCTGCTCCCAGATTTCGGCCCGGCTCACCACTTCGCCGCTGCGCAGGGCCAGAAGCTCCAGCAGGGAGTACTCGCGGGCCGTGAGTTCGATCTCGCGACCGCCGCGGGAGGCCGAGCGCCGGCGGGTGTCGATTTCAAGATCCCCCACTTTGAGAATGGGATTTTTCACCGAGTGCGTGCGGCGGGTGAGCGCCCGGACGCGGGCGAGGAGCTCCTCGAGCGCAAAGGGCTTCACCAGATAGTCGTCGGCACCGGCATCGAGACCGGCCACGCGGTCACCCACCTGATCCCGCGCCGT
>DATAIE010001042.1:0-4996 GCA_036262875.1 Verrucomicrobiales bacterium | reverse complement strand
CTGAGCAAGGCAGCCGGTCTGCACGGCGGCTACATTTGCGGATCGGCGGCATTGATTGATCTGCTCATCAACCGCGCGCGCAGTTTTATCTATTCCACTGCTCCGCCCCCGGCGGTGGCTGCGGCTGCCTGTGAGGTGATTTCGAAACTCTTGCCCGGAGAGTGCGGAGACGAGAGGCGCAAAAAGCTATGGGATCTGCTCGGTCGTTTTGCGGCAGGAATGAAGGGACGCATCCCTCCCCCTTGCAGCGCCATCATCCCTGTCATCATTGGGGATGAAGCAGCCGCCATGGAATGCAGCGCCCGTCTCCTCGACTGCGGCTTCCTCATTCCCGCCATCCGCTATCCCACGGTGGCCAGAGGCAGCGCCCGCCTCCGCATTACGCTCACGGCCGCCCACGAAGCGTCCGACGCGGATACCCTGGCCGCAGCCCTTTCCTGACGATTTGCAACAGCAACGGGCAGGAACCAGACCGCCTACTTCAGAGAGGTTCGCACAGCGGTGTGCAGCACGTAGTTATCCTCTTTATTCATCGATGCCGCGATGAGCCACACCTCTCCGGGACGCGGAGGAGGACCGGAGAAGGCGTATTGTTTCCCGCTGATCACCGGGGTGTCACTGCTGTCTTTTTTGCTGCGGGCACCGGCGATGAGACTGGCGTCTCCCAGTTTCAGCACGGAAACGGGAGGACTGCCGTCCGTGCTCTGGCTTTCCGTAAATTCCCGGATGCGTCCGAGCCACAGGATTCTGGGAGCCTGCAACTGCCCGGGCTTTGCGGCGGCGATTTGTTTCACCAGGTTTTGCTTGATCCTGAGAAGCGCAGGGTCCTCCTCCATGCGCCACTGCATTTGCTGGCGATGATTCAATCCTACCAGCCACATGGTGAGCCCGGCGGTGGCGAGTGCGGTGAGGGCGACCATCCCGAGCACGAATCCGCGCGTCCTCCAGAACGGGGTTTCAGCCAATGGATCCGGTGTCTGGCGGCGCGAAGCCATAGACGTTACCATGTAGTATAAGCGCGGAATTCGGCCATGCGGGCCGCGGCTTCCTCTTTCGTGACGGAGGCGATGCGCTTCACGCCGAAGGCCTCACAGGTAAACGAGGCGAGCACACTGCCGCGCACCACCCCGGCAGCAAAGTCTGCGAATTCCGGCGCCTTTCCGGATGCGGCAATGCTGCCCGCGAGGCCGCCGGCAAAGGAGTCCCCCGCCCCGGTGGGATCGGCGACGCCTGTGAGCGGATAGGCCGGAGTGGCAAAAAATCTGCCAGGCCCGAACAGGAGCGCGCCGTGCTCGCCTTTCTTTACGACGACATGTTTTGGCCCCATCTCCATGAGCCGCCATCCGGCGGTGACGAGATTGCTGGTTTCTGTGAACATCTTGGCTTCGTCTTCATTGATGACGAAGAGGTCCACGCGCTTCATTACTTCCAGGAGTCCGTCGCGCGCGATGTTGATCCACAGGTCCATGCTGTCGGCGATGACGAAGGGCTTGCCGGTCACTTGATTGAGCACCGCCAGTTGATTGTCCGGGCTCATATTTGCCAGGAGCACGACACTGGCGGCGGCAGCTTCGGGAGTGAGCTTGGGCGCGAATTTCTCGAGCACATCGATGGAAACGTCCAGCGTCTCCCGGTGGTTCATGTTTTCATGATAGCGGCCCGTCCACCGGAAGGTGCGGCCCTCTGCAAACTCGATGTTGGCAAGATCGATTCCATGCCCGCCGAGCAGCGTGCTGTGCTCTTCCGGAAAATCGCGGCCCACGATGGAACAGAGATGAACGGGGGCATCCATGGACGCAGAGAGTCCGGCATAGGACGCGCTGCCGCCCAGCAGTTCATTGTGAATCGCCGTGGGCGTATGGATGGAGTCGAGCGCGACAGTGCCGGAAATGAGGATGGACATGGGAAGGATCGTGATCTGGAAGGCCCCGGCGATAACCGGCCCCGCCGCCGTCTTCAAGGTCAATTCCCGCTTGGGAGCATGCCGACGGAAGTCTATCGTGCCGCGCCATGACCCTCCGCCTTCTTTTCGCCCTGCTCTTTCTGACGCCGTCCGCTTTCCTCAGAGCCGGCGACAGGAACGATAAGTGCCCGCTGATGACCAGCGAGGACGTGGACAGCGAACAAACGGTCGAATACGAGGGGGTGAAGGTGCTCTTCTGCTGCCAAAACTGCCGGAAGGTTTTCAATGCGAACCCGAAGTATGTCATTAAGGCGAGCCTCGACCTCCTGCCCCAATTCGCCGCCCTGAAGGAAAAGCTGGGGCTGGATAAAGTGGAACTGCTCCCCCAGCGATACTGCCCCATTGAGAAAAAATACCTCGTCACTCCCGAAAGCCCGACGGTGGAGTATAAAGGCGTGAAGGTTTACCTCTGGGACAAGGATTCCGTGGCGGAATGGAAAAAGGACCCGGATGGCTGTGCCAAACGGGCCATCGAGGAGGGCCTGCTGCCTCAGTTGGTGGAGAAGAAGGGGAAGTAAGCCCGCCCGGCAAATGGGACCATCAGTGGGCGAATCGATTTCATTCGTATCGACGCATCTTGATTCAATGATGGATAAGCACTTGCAATCGGAGTGATTCGACCGAAAGTTTCGAACAGACATGCCTCAACCCGACCAGACCGCGGAACTCCGCGCCGCTCTCGAGAAACGGATCCTTGTGATCGACGGCGCGATGGGAACGACGATCCGTGAGTATAAACTCACGGAGAAGGACGCCCGCGGAGAGAGGTTCCGGGACGCGGGAAAGGACATCCTGAACAACGGGGATGTGCTGACACTGACCCGCCCGGACGTGATCGGCGACATTCACCGGCGATTTTTGGAGGCGGGTGCGGATATCATTGAGACAAATACATTTTCAGCCACGTCCCTGGCGCAGAGCGAATTTTTCCCGGTGCACGGGGAGGAACGGAAGGACCCGGAGTATTTCCAGCGCTGTCTCGAAGATGCCGTACTCAATGAGTTGGCGTGGGACCTGAACTACGAGTCCGCGCGCCTGTGCCGGAAGTGGGCGGATGAAATCGCGAACAAGACGGGACGGAAACGCTACGTGGCAGGCAGCATCGGGCCGATGACGGTGTCCCTGACGCAGTTTCCAAATCCGGATGACCTGGCTTTCCGGCGTATCACGTTTGACCAGGCGGTGACTGCCTATCGTCATCAAATCAAAGCGCTCATCGAAGGCGGATCGGATATCCTGCTGGTAGAGACCATTTTCGATACGCTGAATGCAAAAGCAGCGCTGGCGGCCATTACGGACGTTTTTGCCGGCGGCAACCTGCGATTGCCGGTGATGATTTCAGCGGCCGTGGGGAACGGTGGAGAGACGATGATCTCCGGTCAGGTTTCGGAGGCGTTTCTGAACGCAGTGCGGCACGTCCAGCCGCTCTCGATCGGACTGAACTGCGCGCTCGGCCCAGAGCAGGTGCGGCCTCATCTTGCGGACTTGGCGACGAAAGCCGACACGTTCCTTTCTGCTTATCCGAATGCCGGGCTGCCCGATCCGCTCTCGCCCACGGGCTTCCCCTATCTGCCGGCGGATATGGAGCGGTTGATGGAGGAATTCGCGGCCAGCGGACTGCTGAACATCGCAGGCGGCTGCTGTGGCAATACACCGGCGCACATCGAAGCGATTGCCCGAGCGGTGGCAAGGCACGCTCCGCGCGTCGTGCCGGAGAGAACGCACGAGATGCAATTGTCAGGCTCGCAGCCTTACAACGTCCGGACCGGCTCGAATTTCCTGATGATCGGGGAGCGGACGAACGTTACCGGCTCTCCTAAATTCGCGAAACTGGTGAAAGAGGGGAAGCTGGATGAAGCACTGGCGGTGGCACGCCAGCAGGTGGAGAACGGCGCGAATGTGATCGACATCAACTTCGACGAAGGGCTGCTCGATTCAGAGGCGATGATGACGAAGTTTCTGCTCCTCATCCAGGCGGAGCCGGAAATCACGAAGGTGCCGATCATGATCGACTCCTCAAAGTGGTCCGTGATCGAAGCCGGACTGAAGTGTATCCAGGGCAAGGGGATCGTGAATTCCATCTCCATGAAGGAGGGCGAGGAGAAGTTTCGCGAACAGGCGCGTGCGGTGCTCCGCTACGGGGCGGCGGCGGTGGTGATGGCGTTCGATGAACAGGGGCAGGCGGCGACGCGGGAGGACAAGATTCGCATCTGTGAACGCGCCTACCGTATTCTCGTGGATGAAGTCGGCTTTCCGCCGGAGGACATCATTTTCGATCCTAACATCCTGACAGTGGCTACGGGGATCGAAGAGCATAACAACTACGCGGTGGATTTCATCGAGGCCACGCGATGGATCAAACAGAACCTGCCCTATGCGAAAGTAAGCGGCGGCGTGAGCAACATCAGCTTCAGTTTCCGTGGCAACAACGTGGTGCGGGAAGCGATGCACTCCGCGTTTTTGTATCACGCCATCAAAGCCGGCATGGACATGGGCATCGTCAACGCCGGGATGCTGGAAGTGTATGAGGAAATCCCCGCAGAACTGCTGGAGATGGTGGAGGATGTCCTCCTCAACCGGCGGGACGATGCGACGGAACGGCTCGTGGACTACGCCGAGAAATTCAAAGGTGTGGCCGGCAAAAAGGTGGAGGCCGATCTTTCCTGGCGTGCTGCACCTGTAGAAGAACGCCTGCGCCATGCCCTGCTCAAGGGCCTGACGGATTTCATCGATGAGGACACGGAGGAGGCGCGGCTGAAGTATGGAGCGCCTCTCAAAGTGATTGAAGGCCCGTTGATGGACGGGATGAGCATCGTGGGCGACTTGTTTGGAGCCGGGAAGATGTTTTTGCCGCAGGTGGTGAAGAGTGCCCGTGTGATGAAGAAAAGCGTGGCGTGGCTGCAGCCTTTCATGGAGGCGGAAAAGGAGCGCGTGAAACAGGAATCGCTGGAACGTGCCCGCCAGCAGACCAAAAGCGAAACGAGTACCGAACCGAACACCACAGGCGAAAATGGCCTGCCCAGGGATTCGTCC
>DATAIE010001041.1:0-5294 GCA_036262875.1 Verrucomicrobiales bacterium | reverse complement strand
CTCTCTATTTCCGCGCACGCCCCCTCTTCCGGCGGTTGAACTTCCCGTGAAATCGCAGCCTTTGTTTGCCCGGCTCATGAAACTCCCGCTCATACTCGTGGTTCTTGCCGCAGGCTTGTTTGTCTTCTGCCTGCGGTTCGTCGATCCGGCCCCGCCGCGGAGGATTGTGATGGCCACCGGCATGAGCGGTGGTGCGTATCATGAGCTGGGGCTGAAGTACCGCGACATTCTCGCGAAGAGCGGGATCACGGTGGAACTGAAACAGACGTCCGGCACCGCGGAAAACCTGCAATTGCTCCGGGACGGGAAAGCGGATGTGGCCTTTGCGCAGACGGGTGTGGGCGATCCGGCGGACGACCCGGGCTTTCGCTCGCTGGGCAGCCTCGGCTTTGAGCCGCTCTGGATCTTTTACCGCGGCGGGAAGCTGGAGGCACTCCGGGAACTGAAAGGAAAAAAGATCGCGGTCGGGGATCTCCAAAGCGGGACCCATGCCCTGGCGATGCGTCTGCTGACAGACAATGACCTGGCCGATCCCGCGCTGGACTCCGCAGAGAGCGGGGAAGCGGCGGCCGCCGCGCTGCGGGAGGGCAGAGTGGACGCGGCATTCTTTGTCGCCTCGCTGAATGCGCCCGTGATCCAGTCCCTGCTCAATGACCCGAACATCAGCCTGCTGGACCTCGACCGCATCCAGGCCTATTCCGCGCGGTATCCCTACCTTTCCGCGCTTTCCCTGCCACAGGGCGTCGTCAATCTGGCGCAGAATCTTCCCGTGCAGGAAGTGCATCTCGTTTCCTCAGTGATGGCGATGGTTTCGCGCGAGGAATTCCATCCCGCCCTGGCTACGCTGCTCATGAGCGCCGCCACGGAGATTCACGGACGCCGGGGGATGTTTCAGGACGCCGGGCAATTTCCCTCCGCCAACTATGTCCACTTTCCTCTGAGCGACGATACCCGCCACTACCTGAGCCATGGGCCGTCTTTCCTGAGCCGTACGCTGCCCTTTTGGGTGGCGACGGCGATCGAGCGGCTGTCGATCCTCATCCTGCCGCTGCTGACACTGCTCATTCCTCTCTTCAAGCTCGCGCCGCCGGTCTACGTGTGGCGGGTGCGCCGGCAGATTTACCGCTGGTACGAAAAGCTGGTGAAACTGGAAGTGCAGCGGGATGCCGTGATCGCCCGGGGCCACTGCGCCGACGGCGGCGAAATGAAGAAAATCCGGGAGCAGCTTCTCCGGCTGAACGGGGAAGTGGCCCGGGTAAAAGTGCCGCTCTCCTACATGGACGAGCTCTACAGCCTGCGCGGACACATCGAGATGGTGATGAATGCCGGCTGCGCCATGACCGCCGGAGTGGGCCCGGAAGCGGCCACCGTTCCGGCTGCCGCCGCCACCCTGCCGCCGAACCGCAAGGCAGGGGCGCGCCGGGGTGCCCGCCGCCGCTGAAAATCCGCGGAATAATCCTTTCGCGCGGCGACGCTTTGGGCCATTCAAAGTCATCATATTTCCCGTCTTTTTATGAAAAAACTCACCTTTACGTTTTCCGCCCTTCTGTTTGCCCCGGTACTGGCCGGCGCGCAGGACAATGCCGCCAAGCCCAAGTGGGCGCAGGACGGCAGTGACCTCAAGCCCGACCCGAAAGCCCTCTATGGCAGCATGGACAATGGTGTGCGCTACATCATCCTGCCGAATTCCGAACCGCCAAAGCGCGTCAGCATCCGCCTGTGCATCGCCACCGGCTCCCTCATGGAGACAGACGACCAGCAGGGCCTGGCGCACTTCATGGAGCACATGGCGTTCAACGGAACGAAGAACTATCCCGCCAATGAGATGGTGGAGTTTTTCCAGCGGATGGGCATGGGATTCGGCGCGGATACGAATGCGCACACCTCGTTCGACGAGACAGTTTACAAACTCGAACTGCCCGACCACACGCCTGACATGCTTGGAAAGGGGATGCTCTTCATGCGCGATGTGGCGGACGGCATGATCATCGGTGAACAGGAGATCGAAAAGGAGCGCGGTGTGATCATGAGTGAAAAGCGGGCGCGGGATTCCGTGAATTTCCGCACCATGATCGAAGGCTTCAAGTTCACGCTGCCGGAATCGATCGTCCCCAACCGTCTGCCGATCGGCACGGAGGACATCATCATGAAAGCCCCGAAGAAGCAATTCGTGGACTACTACAAAAAGTGGTACACGCCGAACCGGATGGTCGTGGTGGTGGTGGGCGATGTGGAGCCGGCTCCCATCAAGACGCTCATCGCTGAGCAGTTCACCAGTCTCAAGGCTCCGGCGGTGAACGCTGCGAATCCCAGCCTCGGCAAGGTCACCACCGGCAAGGGATTCCTCGCCAAACTGCACACCGAAAAGGAAGCAGGGCAGGTGACCATCAACGTGGATGTGTCCCGCCCGTCGCGCCTGCTGCCGGACAACAAAGACACGCGTCAAAAGGACATGATCCGCAGCCTCGCGGACTCCATGCTCAACCGCCGCTTTGAGGTGCTTTCCAAGAAGCCGGACTCGCCGTTCCTTTCCGCGGGATCGAGCCACCAGGACTGGCTGCACTTTGTGGAAAGCTCCTCCCTGGAGATTGCCGCCAAGCCGGAAAACTGGGACAAGGCGCTCGCCGCGGGCGAACAGGAACTCCGCCGCGCCGTGCAGCATGGCTTTACCAAATCCGAACTCGCGGAAGCCACCGCCAACCTGCTGACCGCCGCTGAGAACGATGCCTCCGAGGCGCCCACCCGCAAGTCCCGCGCGCTGGCGGATGAAATCGCTGCCGGCATTTCGGAGCGCAAGGTTTTCACCCACCCGGCGGACGTGCTCGCGTGGGTAAAGGCGGAACTGCCGAAGGTGACTCTGGAACAATGCCACCAGGCGTTGAAAGCTGCGTGGGATACGGAGGACATCCGCATCTTTATCGGCGGCAATCTTTCCCTCGAGAATGCGGAGAGCACCATCGCCTCGGCGTGGAAGAAGAGCCGCTCCACGGAAGTGGCTCCGAAGAAAGACGACGGCGATGCCGCCTGGGCCTACACCAGCTTTGGCGAACCCGGCAAAGTGACCTCGCAAAAGGTGGTGGACGATCTCAAGATCACGCAGGTGCAGTTCGCCAACGGCGTGCGCCTCAATATTAAATCCACCGACTTCCAAAAGGACACGATCCATGTCGCCGCCACCTTTGGCGAGGGACGGCTCACGGCTCCGAAGGACAAACCCGGCCTGCCGCTTTTCACGCAGTTCAACTTTGAACAAAGCGCTCTCGGGAAACACAGCGTCGACGATCTCCAGCGCGTGCTCGCCGGCAAAACCGCCGACATCAACTTCAGCGTGGGCGATGACAGCTTTGGTCTGTCCGGCAAGACAAACCGGAAGGATATGAAAGAGCAATTCCAGCTTCTCGCCGCCTTCCTCAGCGATCCGGGCTGGCGTGAAGACGGGCTCACCCGTCTGAAGATGAGCCTGCCGATGATCTACCAGCAGGTGAACCACACGCCGGAAGGCGTGATGAAGGCCAAAGCGGATGCCTTCACCCACGGCGACGACTACCGTTTCACTTTCCCGACGCAGGAGGAACTCTCCTCCCGCACCATCGCGGAGATGAAAGAATGGCTGGGCCCGCAATTGAAGACCGGCTTTTTGGAAATCGGCGTGGTGGGTGACCTGGATGTGAAGGAAGTCATCGACGCCGCCGCCGCCACGATTGGCGCACTGCCGGCGCGGGCTTCGGAGAAATCCAACAAGGACGACCTCCGCAAAGTGGCGTTCCCGAAAGGCACGGCGGAAAAGGAATTTCCGTTCGAGTCCAAGATCCCCAAGAGCATGGCCATCGTCTTCTGGCCCACCACGGACCGCATGAAGGATGTGAAACTCTCCCGCCGGCTCTCCCTCGTGGCGGAAGTCCTCTCCGACCGTGTGCGCAAGAAGGTGCGTGAGGAACTCGGCGAAAGCTACAGCCCGCAAGTGGCCAGCATGATGAGCGACACCTTCCCCGGCTATGGCCAGGTGATGGCTCTGATGACCGCGGACGCCAAGGACGCGAAAAGCCTGTGCGAAATCGCCCGGAAGCTCGGTGCCGAACTCGCTGAAAAAGGCGCCGACGCCGACGAACTCGAACGCGCCCGCAAGCCGATCATTACCAAACTCCAGGAGCAGCGCCGCAACAACACCTACTGGCTCGGCACCATCGTCCAGCCCTCCCAGTCCAAACCGGAACGCCTCGACTGGGCGCGCACGATGATCGACGACTTCAACGCCGTGACCATCGACGACATCAACCGCCTCGCGAAGGAATACCTCAAGGACGGGGCGACCGCCGTCCGCGTGGTTTCCACCGGCGAAGCCGCCGCCACCGCGAAGTAATCCCCCGCCTGCGCCGGGTCCTCCTGGATTTCGACTTTCCTGTCGAAAAACCGCTTGCCCGCCCGCCGCTCCAGGGTATGACTCCGCCCACCGCGCCCGGTCCACCTGCGACCCCTTTGGCGTTCATGGCTCGATAGCTCAGTCGGTAGAGCAGAGGATTGAAAATCCTCGTGTCGGCGGTTCGAATCCGTCTCGAGCCACCTCATAATCAGAAACTTCTGAGGGTGGTTGTAAGTTAGTGGAGTGTCAGGATTCCGCGTCGCAAATACGGTTTTGAGTTTCTTTGATCCGAAGAGGAGTTACTTCGGCGGCACGGCAACTGCTGGATTCTGCCGCTATCCATCCCTGACTTCTTCGCGCCCGCTTGACGCGAAAAGGCTTCATGATAAGGGCTTTGCAAATTCACAGCATTCCAATGACGATTCGCACCCATTCCCTCCGCCTCGCGTTCTGCGGGAGTTTTCTTCTCGCCGCCGCTTCCGCTCCGGGAGCGGTTATCGTTCAGGAGCTCTTTGATGGCAGTAACTTGGATGTGCCGATTTCGGGTCAGGGGGCCAACATGACTTCCTCGGTTGGCTTTGCTGCGGGCAGCACCTGGATTCAGAATGCGGGTGGTTCCTCCATCAATACCGCCAACAATTTCAACGTTTCCACCGGCACACCGGACACCATTCCCGGCCTTTCTCCGCAAGCGGCCAGTCCCGGCGGCATTTGGGTGAACGGGGGCAGCTACGCCACGAATATCTTCGCCACCCGGCAGCTCGCGAGTTCGATCAACCTCAACACCGTCCAGACGATCTATTTCAGCTTCCGCCCGAACAATACCGGGGACACGAATGTGGGTATCGGTCTGTCATCCGGTTCGGCTATCACGTCGAACTTCCTTGGTGTGGGAGCGCACTGGAACAATCACACCGATCTCACCGGCGGAAGC
>DATAIE010001040.1:0-8202 GCA_036262875.1 Verrucomicrobiales bacterium | reverse complement strand
TTCCGGCGGGGAAATTCCGCGTTTTCCCGGCGGACGGCGTAGAGCAGCAGCCGGACGTGCTCTCAAGAAGTGAACGCGCTCTCCGCAGAGCTGCAATGCTTGCAGCAATCCAGAGCCTTCGGCGGTCATGGGGCGCGAGTCCTGTCCCGGGATCATTCCGGAAATCTCTTTTGGCAATGCACTAAACCGCCCTAACGGCTGCGCATTTATTTAAACCGCTGTAGCCTGGCATTTCTCCCGGCGGCTCCTTCTCACCTCCAGCGGAATCTCGAGGGCGAGTAGCAGGAGGAATAGGAGTAGGAGGACGGATAGCAGTTGCCGTAGCTGGAAGAGTAACAGGAGCCGTAGCTGCGCCCGTAACCGCAGTACCGCCGGCAGTAAATATTCTCCCGGAAGAAGTTCAGGTTGTCATTGGCGCGCTCCAGCGAACCGCCCCGGCTGTAGCCGCCTCCAAATCCCCAGTAGTGATCCGGCGGCACAAAACGGGCGGAGGGCCGCAGGGGGCCGGGGGCAAACGGGGAGTTGGCCGTTCCGGCGGTGTAGGTTTCACTCGCGGTCCCGGCGTAGCCGGCCTGTCCGGTTGTGCCGGCAAGACCAGTGGAGCGGGATGCCTCAGTGTGGACAGAGGCTTTCTTTGCAGGAACTGCTTGGATGCGGCTCACGGCGGGAGCGCCGCCGGACTGGCACGAGGACAACAGAGGGGCCGCAGCGGCGACGAGGCACAGGGTGAACATTCTCATGGCATGCCGTGAGACAGAGTGGGGACGGTTCTTGTTCATACGGATTCAGGGTTTAGTGAATTTGCACTGGAGTATAGCCGTGGAAAAACCGCCCGGCAAGTACGCGAAACAGGCGCCCGCGGAAAAGGAGTTGGAAGGACCGTCCCTGTGAGTACATTCGCGCGCCCATGACCGAAAAAATCATCTTCGACCGGAAGCCCGCGGTTCTTCCGCTGGAGGCCGGTGACTACTGGTGGTGCGCCTGCGGGCGTTCCCAGACTCAGCCGTATTGCGACGGTTCCCACAAAGGCACGGGCCTGGCTCCCGTGAAGTTTTCCCTGACCGAACCGAAGACCGTGGCACTTTGCAATTGCAAGCACACCTGCGGGCAGCCTTTTTGCGATGGATCGCATTCCCGGCTCCCGGCGTAACTCTTTTCACCGGAATTTTTCCCACCCTCCATCCTCCTACCCGGCATGACCACCGATTCCGCCTCTCCCTCCGCCGCCCGCCCGGTCCCGGTGGCCGGTATCATCGTAGTCCTCATTCTCTGCGCCGTGGGTGGTGTCATGGCTTTCCGCGCCTGGCAGAATGACCCGCCTCCCGCGACCACCGTGTCAGTGCCCGCACCCGCGCCCGAACCCAAAATCGAGCAGCCCGCTCCAGCGCCTCCGGCAGTGGCGAAAGCAGACCCCGCTCCCGCTCCGGCTCCCGCCCCCGTTTCCAAACCCGCCGTTCCCCTCACCCCCAAGCAAATGTTTGAAGAACAAATCAAAAAACTGACCCCTGAGCAATTTCGCGTGACCCAGCACTCAGGCACCGAGCGCCCCTTCACTGGCCAGTATTGGGACAGCAAGGAGGAGGGTGTGTATGTGGATGTCGTTTCCGGGAAGGCTCTGTTCTCCTCGCTGGATAAATTCGACTCCGGCTGCGGATGGCCGAGTTTTTCGAAACCCATCGAGGGCGGCGAAATCAAGGAACTCCACGATGAAACCCACGGAATGGTCCGCACGGAAGTCCGGTCCTCCACGGCGGATTCCCACCTTGGGCATGTTTTCGACGACGGCCCCACCGAAATGGGCGGGCTGCGGTATTGCATCAATTCGGCATCCCTCCGGTTTGTGCCCGTCAAGGATCTGGAGAAGGAAGGCCTCGGCCAGTACGCAAAGCTGTTTGAGAAAAAGAAGCCCTGAGGCCCCATGCCTGCGGCGAGTTCAAAAGGCGTGATGCTCGTCACCATGACCGGCATGGGAGTGATCCTGTGCGGCGGGCTGGTGGTGCTGATGCAGTATGTCAAAACGGAATACCGCCGAAAAGCCCCTGGTAAACCGGCGGCGGCGACAGCTCCGGCCGGCCCCTATGAAGCCAGGTTCAAAGACCTCCGGCCCGAAGTCTACGGCGTCGTCCGGACCGGGCAGGATCAGCCGGGGGGCATCGGTGCCAATGTGACCAACACACAGCCCGGCATCTACGCGGATGTCATTTCCGGGGATGCTCTGTTTTCGTCCCTGGACAAGCTGGAGTCTGTGTTCGGATACGCCGAGTTTTCCAGGCCGCTCGATGCCTCCCTTTTCATTGAGAAAGAGGGGAAAGCCGTGACCACCGGAGAGGATCGCCTCCGGGTGTATTCCAAACCCGCGAATTGTTATCTCGGCTGGATCGTAAAAGACCAGCCCTCCGGCGCGCGGCGTTATGTCATCAATTCCAATGCGCTCGATTTTGTGCCGCTGGAGGAACTTGAGAAACGCGGCCTCGGAAAACACCGCGGGCTTTTTGCAGAGAAGCCCGGCACGCCTCCTGAAAAGGGGACCACGCCATGACGGCTCCCGCGCGGACGTGGCCGGTGGTGCTGGCGTTCGGTTGCCTGCTGGCCGTGATGACCGCCGTGTTCATGGAGGTCCGTCCGGCTCCGTCGCGATATTCTCTGTGCTCATTCAAGGCGGATGTCACGGTGCCTCTCAATCATGGAATGATGGGGGGCAAATGGCTGTCAAAGCGGATTGCAGATCCGCTGGAGGCAAACGGCCTGGTGATTCTCGGCGGAGACGCTCCGGTGGTGTTCGTGTCCGTGGACTGGTGTGAAATCCGCAATGATGCCTATGACCGCTGGCAGAATGTCCTGGCGGAAGCGGCGGGAACGAAGCCGGATCACGTGCTCGTCACCACCGTCCATCAGCACGATGCCCCGGTGGCGGATCTGGAGGCGGAGCGGCGGCTGCGCGGGAAAAACCTGGCAGGCACGATTTGCGATCCGGCTTTCCATGAACTGGCCGTGCAATCCGTGGCCGCCGCGCTGCGGGATTCCCTGAAATCCCCTCAACCGCTAACCCATATCGGCACGGGCCAGGCGAAGGTTGAAAAGGTTGCCTCCAACCGGCGCTATCTCACGCCGGACGGCAAAGTGTTCTTTGACCGCACCAGTGCCTGCCGCAAGCCGGAGGCAAAGGTTGCAGAGGAAGGGGTGATTGATCCCTGGCTGAAAACACTGAGCTTCTGGAATGGTGACCGGGCGCTGGCGGCGGTGAGTTTTTATGCGGTCCATCCCATGAGCTGGTATGGAGACGGGGAGGTGTCCGCGGATTTCCCCGGCATCGCCCGCCGCCGGCGGCAGGCTGAAACACCCGGCGTGAGTCAAATCTACTGCTCGGGTTGCAGCGGGAACGTCACGGCAGGGAAGTACAATGACGGATCGCACGAAAACCGCCCGGTGCTGGCGGAGCGTCTGCGAACGGCCATGGCCGCGGCGTGGGCGGATACCCGGCGGCATCCACTGGACCGGTTGCAGTTCCGCACCGCGCTGCTGCGCCTCGAGCCCAGGGAGGACGCGGGCTTCACTGTTCCTGAACTGGAAGCGAAACTGACGCCGGAAACGCCGCCGTTTACGCAGTGTCTCGCCGCCATGGGGCTGAGTTGGCGAAAGCGTGCTGACGCGGGGCACCGGATACAGATTCCGCTGGTGGATTTTGGTGCGGCCGGGCTTCTCCTGCTGCCGGGCGAATCTTATGTGGAGTTCCAACTGGCTGCCCAGGCGGCGAACCCCGGCTCCTTCGTTTGTGTGGCCGGCTATGGCGAGGCGGCGTGCGGTTATGTCCCGACAGAGCGCCACCTGGCTGAGCATGACAGCAATCTCGGCGACTGGTCATGGGTCGCTCCCGGAAGTGAAAAGCGAATGCTGGACGCCATTGGCGAAGTCCTGCAGGCACAACGGAAAGACAGGTAGAAGCCCTTGCCTGCCGTGGCTCCCGTCCCACTGTCCGGCACATGAAATACGCGATTTGCAATGAAACCTGGGGCGGCGTGGGAACGGACTTCGCCATGGTATGCGACCGCATCGCTGCCGCCGGCTACACCGGAGTGGAGATCGCGCCCTTCACCCTGGCGGAGAATCCCGCGGACCTGACGGAGGCGGATGCCGCACGCGCGGGGCGCATCGCGACCGCGGCGGGACTGGAGGTGGTGGGGCTGCACTGGCTGCTCGTGAAGCCACCGGGATTTCATCTCACCACGCTCGATGACGGCGTGCGCCGGGCGACGGCGGACTTTGGCTCTCATCTTGCCAGGCTGTGTGCGGCCATGGGCGGGAAAATCATGATTTGGGGAAGCCCCAAACAGCGAAATATCGAGCCTGACTGGACATGGGAGGATGCCGCCTCCCGGGCTGCGGAGTGCCTGCGCACCATCTCGGAAACCGCCGGGCCGCTGGGCGTTACGCTGGCCATGGAACCGCTGGGGAGAAAGGAAACGAACTTCCTCAACACCGCCGCGGAAACCATTCGCCTCATTGAAAAGGTGGATCATCCCGCCTGCCGGCTCCACCTCGACGTGAAGGCCATGAGTGACGAGCCGTCGTCCATTCCTGACATCATCCGCGCCAGCCGGGAATATACGGTGCACTTCCACGCCAATGACCCCAACCTGCGCGGTCCCGGCATGGGCGAAGTGAAGTTCGAGCCCATCGCCGCCGCACTGAAGGAAACCGCCTACTCCGGCTGGGTTTCAGTGGAGGTGTTCGACTACACGCCCGATGCGGATACAATCGCACGGGAAAGCCGGGAATACCTTCGCGGTGTTTTCGGGGATTAAGACGCCCGGCTAAAGAAAGCCGTAGTTGTCTCCTGGCGGCTCTCCTTTTGAAATGGCTACACTTTAGTTTAAACCGCTCTAATTCCGGACCTCCGCACCTTCGAAGACGATCTTCGTGTTCTTCACGTCCTTCAGCGGGCCGAGTTCATAAATGTTCGTATACTCGTAGGTGGTCAGCGAGACGAAGGTGGAGATGTTCAAAGCCGCCGGGGCGGATTTCGATGCAAAGGCCGCCGGGCTGCCGGTGAAGTTGTTGTTGCAGTAGATCAGCACCTTCGTCGTTTTCGCAGGGATCACTTTGGCGAGGGACTCCACGGTGAAGTCCGTGAACGGGAGATTCACCGAGCCCTTGATGTGCCGGAGAGCGAACTTGTCCGCGCTCCGGGCGTCGAGGACCACCGTGCCGGGCTGTGCCGCGGCGGCGATGAACTGCTCCTCCGTCAGACGGTGGCTCTCGCGGAGAGACTCGGCGGCCGCCGCGATCTTCATAAACCGGCGGTAATCGATCTGCGGATTCGGAATGGACGGTGCGGCCTTTTGTTTGGCGGCGGGCGGCTGTGCGGAGGCGGTCAGCGCGAGGGTAGCGGTGATGAGGGCGAAAGTGATGGGCTTCATAGTGCGGAGTGGTTTTGAGTGACGGAGTATCCATCGCTCATTCCGCAGAGCCGTCTGTAAGGCGTGTGTAAACCGGACGCGTTATGCCGGCACCATGACGGGCGACTCCTCCGCCTCCGGGCCGGTGCGGCTGCGCAGGGCGCGAGCGAGAAGGAGCGGCATCGCCCACGCGGACACCGCCAGCATTCCTACGGAAGCGCCGACAATGGCACCCGCCAGCCCGTTCCACTGAATGCCCCACCATGACAGGAAAAGAATGAGCAGCGCCTCAAACAGCAGTACTTTCGCCGCGGCGCGGGCCATGCCCAGACTGCCCAGCATGACGTAGTGCATGTGCGACCATGCCGTGAGTACGAAGAGCACGCCGTAAGTGGTCAGGTGCATTCGCGTGAGTCCGCCCCGGGTCTTCAACCACCACTCGGTGAACCACGGGCCCAGCAGGGAAAAGGCGCAGACGATGATCACCGCGCTCGGAATGAAGAGCTGCATCATGCGCTGGCGGGCATACTTGATCCACGAGAAATCGTGCCGGTACGCGGCCTCGGCCATCGCGGGCCACAGCGGGCGCGTCACCATCATGATGAATCCCATCCCGATCAACCCCAGCTGAATGAGGATCCAATAGTGGGCCACATCCGCCGCCGCGTGAGCCCCGGCGCGGCCCAGCATGAACTTCGGTGCCTCCCGGATGAGAATGGGAGCCACACTGCCCGCGATGAAAAGGGCCAGCCCCTCGCGGGTCATTCCGCGCACCACCGTGCGATCCATTTTTCGCAGGGATGGCCGGAGCCACGGGCGCTTCCAGAGCAGGGAAATCACGTTCGCCGAGGAAAAGAAGATGAGCATTCCGTAGACGGCGAGCACCAGAAAGACCGGTGTGTGAAAATAGGCCATGCCCAGCCACAGCACCAGTGCGGCGGTCACGTTATAAACGGAACCGAAGGCATTGCCGATGTGCACCTCCTGAAATCCTTCGCGCACTCTCTCCATGCAGGCGAGGATCATCAGAGCGAAGAAGACCGCGAGACTGACCCACGCCGTGTGCTTGAGTTCATCGGAGTAGTCTGCAAAGGCATCGCTGAAGAGCGTCGTGACCGGCACCCATGTCAGCAGCGCGCTGAAGACGATGGCGCCGATGAGCGCGAGGCCGAGTGTTAGAAAGAATCCCGTGGAGACGACTGCTCCCTGGCGCTCCTTGTCCCCCTCGGCCACGGCACCGGCGAGCCGCCGGACCATTCCCGGGCCCGTGCCAAGGTCGGACATGGACACCAGCCACATCAGTGATTGCATCACGCCGTAGATGGCAGCGCGCTCCTCCCCCAGCACCTGATAGGCGAGAGGGATGGCGATGAGCATGAGCAGCACGTTGCCCCCCTTGCTGATGATCGATGTGCAAACGGCGAGAATGATATTGCGTGAGCGTTTCTTTTGATGGTCGATGTTCATGCAGGAACCTCCTCTCTCCCCTGGGGAAACGGCACCGCCAGCGCCCGCGCGAGGCGCTTCCGGACCGCCGCGTATTTTGTCGAATCACGCATGATGAACTGCGGCAGTCCGACGATGAAACCGAGCACCAGTCCGGCGGCGCGCTCGATGAAGGGATTGAAAGTAAGACTGGCGCTCACGAACGCGAGCATGCCGCAAAAGGGCAGCCAGGCGAGGTGGAGCGGCACGGCGCCGCTTTGGGTGGCGTGTTTCCCGGCGCGCCATGCCATGCCGATAGCCACACAGAAAAAGACGGCGTGGCAGATCAGCCCGAAGAATCCGCCGGAAAAGATGGCGTAGGTCCAGATGGCGTGGCCCGGGAACCAGATCTCCCGGAAATCCGAGCGGAAGATATCGACGTCACCGTAGGTGTAGGCACACAGTTCCGGCGCGTATGCTTCATCCCAGTAGTATTTCTGGCCGATGCCCATGCCGATGGAGTAGTTCAGCGGATCGCCGTCGAGGATTTTGATGAAGGCCTCCGTTTCCGCCAGCCGTGTCAGGGTGGACGGGTCCATGCTGGAGGACTCGCTGCCGACGGCGTGGAACAGGCGCTCGTCCCAGCGGGCAACCACATGAGGATTCGCCGCCGCGAACAGCCCGAGGATCACCACCAAAGCCGCAAGGCAGCCTCCAAGGTGCCGCAGTTTCGTTTTCGCAAATCCCGGCGGCAGATTCCCGATCCGGCGGCTCGCTCTTGCCGCCAGCAGAGCGCCGATCAGAGCCGCGCCAATGATGAAGATCGCGCTCCGCGTGATGCTGTAGACGTAGGACGCGATCCCCAGGCCGCCCAGGATCACCGGCCACACCGGCCAGGTCCGCTGAAGAAACAGGCTGCACATCAGCAAGGCCATCAGCAGAGGAAGACACTGACTCAGCATTTCCACGCGGACGCGTTCGGGATCGATACCGGAGATGGCGAGCGCGTAAAACGCGCGCCACACCACGTTGATGGCGCAGGCGATCAGCATCGGCAGCAGCACCTGCCGCAGCGAAAGTCCGAATCCCGCCGCCACCTGACAGACGACCATGCTGGAGAGCACCAGCATCCACGGCAGAATGGTGCGGAGATAGTTGCCAGGAATGACGTGCTGCACCACCGCCACCACGGCGGTGGTGGCGAGAAAGACGCTCCACAGCAGGACCAGCCAGCCGAGTGGTTTGCGAAAAAGAAACTTCCATCCCAGTATCACCAGCGTGAATCCGGAGGCGGCCGTGACAGCGAACGTCAGGAACTGGAACGCCGATCCGCCCTGTTCCGAGCCCCGGAAATCCGCGGCCCACGAAAGGCAATAGACCC
>DATAIE010001039.1:0-2612 GCA_036262875.1 Verrucomicrobiales bacterium | reverse complement strand
GCGGTGCCTTCTCCCGCAGCGCCAGCCGCTGCGAAGTGCATGCCGGAGCCATTCTGCTGGAGTCCGGCCTCGCCGCCGCGCACCGCAAAACAAAGATCATGCCCCAAAGCGTCCCGCAGCGCGCCGCCGGACTCGTCGTCAATGTGAGACCCGGCCTTCCCCGCCGCGAGCGCGACCGGCTGAAAGCCATCCTCACCAACTGCCTCCGCCACGGCCCCTCCTCACAAAACCGCGGCGCTCACTCTGACTTCCGGGCTCACCTGCTCGGTCGCCTCTCTCATGCCGCTGCCACTCATCCCGCCTCCGCCGCAAAGCTGCGGGCGATTTTCGACGCCATTGTATGGACCTGATGTCAACGCCGGCTCCCCTTTGCTGAGGGGCGGTCGGTGACACCCTCAAATGTATCAGGTTGGAATTCAGTACCGGCGGGACCGGGCAACAATCTGAAATGCATCTTCATACAAAATAGTGCCAGGATCAATGGTTGTCAGCACACGGACTTGAAAGCCGGAATCTTCAAGAATCGCGACAATGCCGCGAAAAACCCGGATCCACTCCTGAGCGGTTTCCTTGAACCAGCTTACACTGTTCCCGCACCATCCTTTCTCCTCAAAGGGAGGACAGGGGAGATTCGCATTCATGTTTTCAAAAATCTCGGCCGAGGACTTCACATGGTATTCGGGCAGATGCCCCGCTTCTCCAAGGATTCTTAGGCTGGCCACCACTCCCGTGCACCGGGTGTCATCCGGATGGTCGCTGGTCACGATGAATCGGATGTAGCGCATTTGTCCGGACCATAGTCTGCGGTATCACAGCCCGCATCCCTGAAGTTGTCAGGAAAGGACCTCTCTGATGACCCGGCCATGCACATCCGTCAGCCGCCGCTCAATGCCGTTATGGCGGACGCTCAGTTTCTCGTGATCGATACCCAGCAGATGCAGGATGGTGGCGTGAAAATCATAGCAGGTCGTCGCATCGGCTGCCGCTTTCCAGGACCACTCGTCGCTCTCGCCAAACGCCGTTCCGGCCTTCACCCCTGCCCCTGCGAACCATGAGACAAAGGTGCCTCCGTTATGATCGCGTCCGGTGCCGCCCTGACTGAACGGCATGCGGCCAAACTCGGTGGTCCAGATGACCAGCGTGTCCTCAAGAAGTCCCCGTGCCTTGAGATCAGTCAGCAGTGCCGCCACACCCTGATCGCTGCTTTTGGCGATGAAACCCAGTTCGTTTTTGATGTCGCCATGGTTGTCCCAGTTCGCGCTGCCTCCGCCGGGGGCGCTCCATACCTGGACGAAACGGACGCCGCGTTCGATCATGCGTCTCGCCATCAGACAGCGGCGGCCAAAGTCCTCCGTCGCGGCCTCGCCAAGGCCGTAGAGCTTGCGGGTGGCCTCGCTTTCCCCCGCGATGTCGAGAAGGTCCGGTGCCGCCAGTTGGAGGCGGGCCGCGAGTTGATAGCTGGCGATGCGGGCGGTGAGCTGGGGGTCCCCGGGCCGTTCGGCCGCATGGGCCGTGTTCATTTTCTCCAGCAGTTCGAGACCGTCCGCCCGGCTCCCTGGCGTGATGTGCGCGGCGGACGCCGGCGGGCGCAGGTGGGAAATGGGCTGCGGGGCTCCGGCATTGATGACGGTGCCCTGATGGTTGGGTGGCAGGAATCCCGAACTGAAGGCACTGCGGTTGTTATAGGGAAGCCCGCGTCCATCCGGCAGCACGACGAAGGCCGGCACGTTGTCACTCAAACTGCCGAGACCATAGGAAAGCCACGCACCGAGGCACGGGAAGCCCGGCAATTGAAAGCCGCTGGTTTGCAGATACGCGGCGGGACCATGCACATTCGACTTCGAGGTCATCGCCATCAGGAACGCAAGATCATCCACGTGCCGTGCCGTGTGCGGCAGGACACTGCTCACCCAGCGCCCGCTTTGGCCGTGCTGCGCCCACTCGAACGGGCTTTTCATAATGGCACCCGGCGTACTGATGCTCGCTTCCACACGCTGCCCGTTGCCGGGATCGAACTTCTGACCATGGCGCGCGATGAGCGCGGGTTTGTAATCGAAGAGATCGCACTGGCTCGCGCCGCCGTTCATGAAAAGCTGGATCACCCGCCGGGCCTTCGGTGCGAAGGGAGGCGGCGTGGCGGCCAGCAGGCCATCGCGGAGGAAGAGCGAGGTCAGCGCCATGCCGCCGAGGCCGGTGGCCGTGCGGCAGAAAAAATCGCGGCGGGTCAGGCTGGAGTTCATCGGTTAGTCCGGGTGGAGAAATTCGTTACTGTTCATCAGAATCTGGCACGCGTTCGCCGCTCCGTGACGGGTGAGGTAGGCGGCAAAAGCAGCGCCTTCCTCTTTGCCCGGAGCGCGTTGAAGCATCAGACGAAAGAGCGCTTCCGTTTGGGCCTCCGGCACGGATGTATCCTTTGCACAGCGCGCGGCGACGTGTTCACACTGACGAATCAGAAAGGCGTCGTTGAGCAGTGCAAAGGCCTGCAGCGCAGTCGTGGACTGATTCCGCACGGGAGTGAGTGCCCCTCCGTCCGGACAATCGAGCGCATCCATGAGCGGATCCGCCACCGTGCGGAACATAAACCGGTAGACAGCCCGCCGCCGGTTGGCCGG
>DATAIE010001038.1:0-2512 GCA_036262875.1 Verrucomicrobiales bacterium | reverse complement strand
GATGGTGATAAGGCACAGACTCACCGCCAGCCAGCCGGCGCGGCGTCCGTTGGTAAGTTCATAGAGGATCGTGCCCGGGCTCTTGAGCAGGGAGGCGATGGAGGCGCCGATGCCGGTGCCCTCCTCCATGGGGCCGAGTTCGTGAGGCTTGCGCTTCACTGGAATGGACGGCGGGCGCGGAGGCTGGGGCAGTGGATCGGAATCGGGGGAGTCGGGTGTCGTATTCATAGCAGTTTTGAGTTTGGATGAATGAGCAGGAAACGAGCGGGTCAGCGGTCTGGCGGGCGCGGGACCCGGAAAGTGTGGAGCGCGCAGCGAATGATGATCCAGACACCCAGGAGCAAGGCCACGACGATGCAGGAGAGCGCCGGTGCCCGCAGGCTCAGCAGCGGTGAGAGGAGTGTTTTGAGATTGGTATAGACGGACTCATAAAAGGTGCCGTGGTTCCAGCCGGCTCGGAAGAACTGCACCTCCTTGCCGGGCTGTCCGAAAAACGGGCGCATGTACCATGAGACCTGCGCACCGACGAACAGGTTGCCCGAGAGCCACGCAAGGAAGACCCGCGGCACGGCGGCACGGCTCTCCGATGCAGCCGCAAGCACCGGAAAGAACCGGCGGTGTGCAACGATGCCCGCAAAGGCGATGATGCCCGTGTGCACCAGCAGGATTATCCGGTAGGCTTGATCCGATCCCGGAGTGCCCGGTTCCGGGGCATCCAGCACCATCATCAGGGCCACCGGACTCAGAGCGCCCGTGATGAGCGAGAAGGACGCAAAGCTCATCAGCATGGCCAGCATGGTCTGACGGAATCCCAGCCCGCTGCCGAGCAGCAGTGCCAGCATGCCATTCAGCAGCCCGTTGGTCAGCAGGGTCAGGAGGATGAGCATCGGCAGCTTCAGCGCGACGTAGACTCCCATCTCCGGCGCCCGCCAAAGGCCGAGGGTGAAGCCGTACATCAGGCACCCGCCAAAGATGGCCGCCACACAGGCGAGCAGGCGTTCGCCACCCGGATTTTCCAGCCAGGCTTTCAACGCTTCCGGACGCCCCTGGCAGAGCATCGGCAGTTCCTTCACCGACCGGAGAAATCTCCGGCGGGGCACGGCAAAGGACGGGGATTGGGCGTTCATTTCAGGGGGACCGGCGTCGATTTACTTTGCAATACAAAGTCACTTTGCCTTACAAAGAAACGCCTGCAACTGGAATTTTGAATTTCGTCAGGAAAGCTCCTGAAGAGCCTGTCGAAGGCATCCTGTAAGGTGCCCTGGAGGCCGGGTTTCGCCAAGACAGCGTTCTGCGACGGATGCTGGTGATTTTGGCACTTTTCCGGGATAGGCTGTTCTTTGGTTCAGCGATGTTGTATGGATTCCCGCATGCCTTCGAACACTCTGCGACAGATTCCGCGCTTCGATATCCTGACAAACCTGGTGCGGGACGAAGAGGGCAACGGCTTTTCGTTCGGGGACTTTGCGGTGAACGTGCGGAACCAGCCGAATCGCACGCTGCTGCACCGGCACAATTACCCCGAGCTGTTTTTCTTCTACCGGGGTACGGGATCGCACCGCAATGACTTCCAGGATTATTCCGTGCGCTCTCCGTGTCTGGTATTTGTGGATGCCGGGCACGTCCATGCCTGGCCGGATGCGGCGCGTCTGCGCGGAGACATGCTGTCCTTCGATGCGGGCTTTGCGCTTTACGGTCAATCCATGGAAAAAACCCCCGCGCTGTTTTTGCCGCCCGCGCCGGTGGTGATTCCTTTGCAGCGGACCGGCGCCGAAGCGGCGCAGCAGTTGTTTTCCCGCATCCGTCATGAGTGGGAGGAGCGGGGAGAAGGCTGGCTGCGGGCCGTGCGCTCGTGCCTGCATCTGCTGCACGTCGACGCCGTGCGGGCTCACGCACGCATGCAGGCAGGCCCCGCCCCTGCGGACAATGCGGCCACGCGCCTCTGCCGCGAATTCCTCCTGCTGCTGGAAAAGAATCTTCACGCCGCGACTGGACCCGGAAAATTGGCCGCCGGCCTCGGGGTGAGCGCCGATCACCTCTCCGCCACCCTGCGTGAGGCCACGGGCAAGTCCGCGGCGCAACACATTCAGGACCGCCTGATGCTCGAGGCGCGGCGGCTGCTGGCCCATTCGCGGCTCGACGTTTCGGAAATCGCGTATCATCTCGGCTACGCGGACGTCTCCTATTTCGGCAGAGTGTTCCGGCGAAATCAGAGGATGACGCCGGGGGAATTCAGAAAGCGCTTTCTTCCCTGAGGCGGACGGCTCTGCGCTCTGTGACGGATGTTTCTCCATTTCGCCCGTGCGACTGCCGGAAGTTGGCTCCACGGATAACGCGAATTTCAACCTCACCGGCCCGCATCCATGTCCAGTCCCATCACTGAACCGGCTATCAAGTCATTGATCGAAGCCCGGAATTTTCCGGCGCTGCGGAATACGTTCACCTCCTGGCCGCCCGCGGATGTCGCCGATTGTCTTGCCGCCCTGCCGGATGACGAGCAGGCCATCGTTTT
>DATAIE010001037.1:0-2683 GCA_036262875.1 Verrucomicrobiales bacterium | reverse complement strand
GATGAACTGCCGCGCGGTCGCGTGCCGGCGAACGAATCGAGCACACTGGCCGAAAGTTTGTCGCTCATGTAGATCCGGCCGCCCAGCACTTTGCGGATGGCGGCGAGAAAGGAAGGCCCATCAGCATCCTTCATGATATAACCCTTCGCCCCCGCACGCAGCGCGCGCTCCGCGTAGAGCATTTCGTCATGCATGGAACAAACGAGGACGCGCAGACCCGGATGCACGACGGCAAGGTCTTTGATGAGATCAAGCCCGCCGCGTCCCTGCATGGTGAGGTCAGTGATCACCAGGTCCGGCAGATGGCTTCCGGCTGCGGACAAAGCCGCCGGGGCAGTGGTTGCCGTCCCGCAGACGCAGAGATCGGGCTGTGAATTGATGAGCAGGGTATAGCCGTCCAGGACCATGCGGTGATCATCCACCAGCAGGATCGACCATTTTGCGGGAGTGCTTTGTGAATCGGTTTTGGTGCTCATCTTGAGAGGGGAACCCTGCATGTAATACGTGCGCCGCCGGCCGGTGGCGAGCCCGTTTGAAGTTCGCCGCCGATGACCTGTGCCCGGTAACGCATGACCTGAAGGCCGATGCCTTCGCCCGCCGGTTCCGCCTCCGGAAACCCCTCGCCGTCGTCATCGACTTCGAGGAGCACAGCGCCGTCCGTCAGGCTGAGACCGATCCGGATTTCGGCAGGGGAGGCGTGCTTCAATGCGTTGGTCACCGCCTCCTGGGCAATGCGGTACATGTGGCCCGCCAGCTCTGCGTCCGGGAGGCGCACCGGGACAGGACAGTCGAAGACACAGCGGACTCCTCCCTGGGAGGAGTTCGTGGCGAGCAGAGAGAGCGCTGTCATGAGCCCCTCGTCCCCCATCGTCACGGGTGCGAGCCCGTGGGAAAGGGTGCGGGTTTCAGCGATGGCCTCCCGCAGTTCCCGTCCGATTTCCTCCGCGCGGGAGGCAAATTCCGGACCCCGGGCACGCAGCGTTTCGACCAGTGCATTCGTCGTCATGGAGGCTGCCGTCAGGCGCTGGCCCAGCCCGTCGTGGAGGTCGTGACCGATGCGGCGGCGCTCTCTTTCGGAGATATCGAGGACCTCGCGTTCCAGTCTCACCTGCTCGCGCTCGCGGTCGCGGAGTTTTCCGGCCATGGCGGAGAAGGCGGACGCCAGAGAGGCTACTTCGTCTCCTCCCTGGAGGAGCAGCGGCGCGTTCACCCTGCCTTCGCCGAAGGCGCGGACACTGTTGGAAAGGCGGGCGAGTCTCGCCGCAAAAACGAAGTGCAGCAGCATCCAAAGGCCCACTGACAGAATTCCCATCGCGGAGGCCATCCATTTCAATTCGATGCGCGCATCCTCGACTGCCGCTGCGATCGCCGGAGCCAGATCAAATTCCAGCAGCACCCAGCCGGACCCGGTTTTGGAGTGAAAAGGGTGGGCGCTGATAACAACGGAATCACTCTCCCCGTGAACGACCTGGGATTGAAGGCCCGTGTTGATCAACCCCGCCGCTCTCGACAAGGCTGTCTTTTCCGCGGGCTGTCCCCGGAGACCCCTCGGGCTCGCTGCCAGAATCTGTTTCGTCTCGTCCACGATGCCTGCAAATTCAAGATTCGGGAGTTCCTCCGTGCCCTCCACGTCCATCTGCAGGACATCGGATTGACCCGCCGGCAGGTTTTCTGTGAGTCTCGCGAGACGTCTTCCGTTTGAATCCGCGCGGTCCCTCACCTCAGTGAGATGCCGGGCCAGGTCGAGATCCAGATTGAGCCGGTAGTCGAGCACGGTGACAATGAGTCCACAGACGAGCGCGATCAGCGGCGCGGTGATGCGGACGGGTGGCGGAAAGCGCATGGGGTAAATTCAGCGGAAACCGGCACAGGGCAAGTCCCCCGTGGAGAAAGACGGAACCTGTTCGGTTTACTAACAGTTATAAGCACGGGCTGCAGGTGCCGTAGGCGCAATGCCTATTCAGAGTGGGATGCGCCGCCAATGGTGACTCCGGCGGGAGTGTGGAATGCTCCGACCGTTGGAACAAAAGCCCGCGAGGGTCACCTCAACCAAACTGCACAACATGAAAACGAGCCATTACATTACGACGATTAGTGTCGCGCTTGTCTCCGGCAGTCTCGCCGTTCTGGGCGCGAACGCCGCCAGCAGTCAGACATCCGCGAAAACTCATGCCGCTGCCGCCATGAAGGCTGCTGCCGCGCCGTCTCAGGGAAGCGGGGTGTGGTTCGGCGCCATTGCGGAGAATATCAAAGCCGCCGCCGGCTCCACCCGGCATGGCCAGTCCGAGGTCCGCATCGTGAGGGTTTTCAAAGACAGCCCTGCTTATGCCGCCGGTCTGCGCAAAGGGGACATTCTTTGGAATTTTGACAGCCAGCGACTGCAGAACACCGCTCAACTGGAAGGGGAGCTCCACGGAGAGAGACCCGGCGCAGTGGTGCCGCTGCAAATCTATCGCCACGGCGAACGGGAAAATCTCAAGGTGACACTGGGTGCCCGTCACGGAGGCGCTGAGATGCCGCCGCATGCGTGACCGCAGATGAATTTGGGAGGCAAAGGGATGACCGGGAGCGTGGCAACCGTATCCGAGCCGTCCGCCAACCACCACGTGTCGCCGCGAAATTCCTCCCGCGCGGCGGCACGCTGGTTCCCCTCTGACGATTCCCCGGCGAAGACGTCTTCCTT
>DATAIE010001036.1:0-5727 GCA_036262875.1 Verrucomicrobiales bacterium | reverse complement strand
CGGTTCGCAACAATGGAGCCCGTCGCATTCGCCGCATTTTCAAACACCTGAGCGCAATCCACGACGATATTGCCGTCGAGGAGCATGCCCTGCGCACCCGTCACTCCCGCGCGGCCCGGTTCGTTGAATTTGAACGCACCGGCACTGGAACCTGCGGCACTGGCGGCATTGTTGATATTGACGATCGTGTTGTTCACCACGGTGTAGTAGTTTCCAGTGGTGGCGAGCACCGCGTGATCGCAATTCCAGAAGAGATTCCGCACGATGGTCAGTTCGGAGGTGTTCCCGCTGTCGGCTCCGCCTGCGATAGCCGCGGAGGTATCGCTGCCCGCAGTGGCCTGGTGCATATTGAGGAAGGCGTTCCCTTCAATGTGGGCATCCGTGCCATCGAGATCGAGCGCATCATCCGTGGCATTGAGGAACGTGTTGTCGAGGACCTGAAGAATGGCGCTGGGACGCTGACCGCCGGTGAATTCGAGAAGGTCATTCTGACCGGTGGTGCCGGCGAAGGTATTCCCCTGGAAGATGGCGTATCCCGTCAGAGGGATGCCCGTCCCTCCCGCGGCGCGCACGCCCGTCGCTGCCGGGAAGACAGAATTGGAGAAGACGAACGAGGAGTTCGTTGAGCCGAAGTACTGCGTCGCCACATTCGCAAAATCGATGTGATCGAAATAGCCCCTGGAATTCACGAGTTCGATCGCCGGGCTGGTGCCCGATCCATCGACGGTCACATAAGCGAGCCGCGTCTCCAAAGAGGAACCATTGACACTGAGACGGCCCCAGTTTCCGGCCACTCCCGGCTCGCGCATGAAGCGGATGGGAGCGTTCGCCGTGCCTTCGGCGAGAATGCGCCCGGTGCCGGTCACATTGAGCGAAATGCCGGAGGCCAGATAGACCGTGGCGCCGGGTTCGATCGTCAGCGTCTCATTGTCGATGGCAAGATTCGCGGTCACGCGGTAGGGACCGCCGGCCGCAGTCCAGGTAGTGTTTCCGGCGATGGAGGTCACCGCCTGAACCGTCGAATCGTCATACCACAGATCAATCGTTTGGGAGCCCACGAATGCATCGTTGGGACCGAGCGCCTGAACGGTCAGGTGATTGATCCCGGGCTGAAGCGTGATGGAAGCGCCGGCGCTCCACGGAGAGGGACCACTGCCTCCTTCACCGTTGCCGGCATCGTTGTAATTGTTCGGCGCGATGTTCGTGCCGTTGATGCGCACCTTTTGGACACGGCTGGAATCCACCGTACCGGAAAGACCGGTCACATTGGCGGAGGTGGTGCGGGGATAGCCGTTCTGCGTGGTCAGGCTGGTCGTCACCGTCACCGCAGTGGGAGGCGCACCGGAGGCACTGTAGCCAAGCACGGTTTGCAGAATGTGAGTGCGCCTTGCCGTGTTGAAGTTTTTGATCGCCGTGATCTTGGCGGCAGGCACTCCGTAAGCGGCGGTGGGACCGGTCCAGTCGCCAAGCGTGGCGTCCACCGCCGGATTGAAATTCGCAGGCAGGAAAATGGTGTTCAGCAGATCCACCAACTGCGCTTTGAACCGCTGATTCGTCACGGGATTGGTGTAGATCGGGGTCAGTGCGGGCATCGTTTCCCCGGCACTGAAATTGCCCGCAATTTGGTAAATCGTCGCGGTGGGGCTGGTCGGATCGAGGCCACTCGTATTGCCGCCGTCGCCCCAAACGGTATCGTAGTCGTGAGCGAGTGGAATGAACCGCGTGTCGATAGCGCCGCGATACAGACTGTAGTCGTCGTTGGAGCCGTTCGAGAGATTCGTTTCGTTGTGATTGATGATCGTTTGGAACGCCTGCCAGCGCAGCCAGTAGTCCAGATTCATCACGGACTCCATCTGAGCCACGGTGGGGTTGGCCGTATTGAAAACCTTGAAAAGATTGTGAAGGTCCGTCCAGTCGTTGAGGTCTTCATTCGTTGATTTGATCCAGCCGTCATTGCGGTAGCCGGAGGGGCTCGGCGGTCCTCCGGCGCTGGCTTCATGCAGCACGGCCCAGTCCTGGTGCGGACGGGCTTTTTTATACAGATTGCCTTGTGAGTCTTCTGGACGAAGCTCGTTCAGATACTCACCGCCGGACGGGAGCAGATGGATATAATACCCGCCGCTGTATTGAGAGTTTGCCAGCGCGCGGTTGGTCGCATTCAGCCGCACCTGGACCGGCCAGGAGCGCTCGTGGATCATACCCGCACTTTCCATCATGCGGCTGCCGAGATCGCCCAGATGAGGATGCCAGATGTTCAGATTGGCCTCCGTTTCATTGTTCCACGGATCGTCCTTGGGAATATTGAGACGCCAGTTGTTGACGGGATTCCCGCGGGAGCCCGCACCGCGCACCCGCAAGCCGCAGCGGTAGCGGATATCGTAGTCGCTTCCGAGCCTGCTCACCAGAGTCACGTTCAGTTGCGCCTCGCTGTTGCGGTCCCAGGAGCCGAGATACAGCGCCACATCCGCAGCGGTGCCGATGAGGCGGTAAATGGGATAGTGATTTGTCCAGACTTCCTCATCCACCTGGTAAAAGGCATTTGCCGCCTGAATGAAACCGGTGCCGGCGAGATTGCGCCCCGCTGCGGGCCAGGTGCGCGTCTTGTTGCCTGCGTCCGTGGCGGAGACATAAAACTCAACCACCGTGCCATTCACTTTGGCCGCGGGAGAATCGATGATCGCGCCATACTCGCCGTCGTTCGCGGAGCCGTCCCCGTGCGCTCCGTCGTCGAACATGGGAAGCTGTGTGAACGCGCCGGGACTCGCCACGGATACCCGCCAAAAGAGGGAAACCGCGGCCGGCGTCAGCCCCTCATCTGTCACCTTGGCAGTCACAGTCACGGGATCAGCGCTCGTTGGAATCTGAGGACGGTGTTTCAATTCCGAAATCAGCGGAGCGATATCGGTGGCGTGCACGCTGTTCACGTTGCCCGGTGTCGGGGCGGCGGTGCTCCACGTCCAGTTCTGCCCGTTCTTGCCGGTGAGCGCGGGGTTGATCAACTCAAGGGAACTGCCGAGGCCGTCACTGCGGGTATACCATTCCCAGCTCGTCTGCCCTCCCAGCGATACCTGGCGGCGCTCAGCCCAGTCGCCTTCGTCCGCGTAGTCCACCTCATCCACCTGCTCGCCGGAAGCTGTGACGAGGCGAATCTTTTCAGCACTGTTGCTCAGTTGTCCCGTCCACGGCCCGCGCAGCAGCGACACGCTTCCGAAGGTAGACGTAAACTGAACGGGATTGGCCGCAACGACGAGAAATCCGCTGCCCGGAATGACCGTGCCCGCCGGCAGCGTGTAGTCGACTCCCGCGTTGAACAGCCAGCCGCCGACATTGATGGACCCCGGATTGCCGTTGAAGATTTCGATGAACTCATCACCCGCGCTCAAGGACTGTGGATGATAGTGAATCTCGTTGATGACGATCTTCTTGAGGTCGATGCCGACATTGATCGATACCGTCGTCACGGGAGACGAGAGAACGCCGTCGGATGCCCGGTAAGTGAAAGAGTCGATCCCGGAATAACCGGCGTCCGGCGAATAGACGAACGATCCGTCCGTGTTGAGAGTGAGCGCGCCATGGGTCGGGTTGACATTGAGAACCGCGGAAAGCGACTGGATGTCCACGTCGCTGTCATTGCTGACGAGCCCCGTCGCGGCAGGCACCGTGAGGACCGTATCCTGCGGCGTGGCATAGGCATCCGGCAGAGCCACCGGCGCATCGTTCACGGGCGCAATATTCAAAGTGACCGTGGCAGCGTTGAGAGAGTCCCGGACGCCGTCGAAAGCCTTGTAAGTGAAACTGTCGCCACCGTTGTAGTTCGAAGCCGGTGTGTAAGTGAAGCCTCCGCCCGCGGCGAGCGAGAGTGTACCGTGCGCCGGCTGAGTGGTCACCTGGGCAGTGAGCGGATCGTTTTCAGGGTCGGTGTCATTTCCGAGCACGCCCGGCGCACTGACCGTTAGAGGAACATCCTCTGTGACGGCATAGGAATTGGCGTTGGAAACCGGTCGTCCGTTGACCTTGATGGTGACGGTGGCGTTGTTGGAATTGAGGGTGCCGTCGTTCGTCCGGTAAGTGAAAGTGGCAGTGCCCGCGAAGGAGGGAGGAGGGGCGTAATTGAATGAGCCGTTCGTATTCAGCGTCAGGGTGCCCTGCGCGGGAGGCGTGACGACTTGAGCCGTCAGGCTGGCGCTGGCATCGGGATCGGTGTCGTTCGTCAACACGCCTGGAGCGGAAACGATGAGACTCACTCCGGGATCGGTGGCGTACGCGTCATTCACGGCCACCGGCGGGTCATTCACATTCGCCACGTTGATGGTGACAGTCGTTTGGGTCGAAGGCCCGCCGGCATCGTTGGCCGTGTAGGTGAAGGTCACGGGGCCTGCGAAGTTAAGGACCGGAACGTAGGAGAAGGAGCCGTCGCTGTTGAGCGTGAGGTTGCCGGTGGCCGGGGCCGCAACGAGCACCGCCGTCCGCGCATCGCCGTCGGCATCCGTGTCATTGGCGAGGACACCGCTCGCGGCGCTCACATTCAGCGTCGTCTCCTCGGTGGCGGCATAGGTGTCCGGATTCGCGACGGGCCGGACATTGGGTCCTGGCACGACGGTGAGATTCACGGTGGCGGGCGCAGACAGGAGTGTCCCGTCCGTGCACCGGTAGGTAAAAGAGTCCGGACCGAGGTAACCCACTGCCGGTGTGTAGGTGAACGTGCCATTCGGATTGAGCAGCAGGGTTCCGTGAGACGGATTGGTATTGCTGGAAATCGTCAGGGTCGTGCCCGCGTCCGGATCGGTGTCATTTGCCAGCAGACTGGCGGGAGTGTTGCGGGTAAGGCGCAGGCGCAGGTTGAAGCTGATGTCCGAACTGGCGGCGGTGGTCTGGTGCAGTTCCGCGGCGAATTGATTCGGACCATCCAGCAGGGAAGCGACCGGCAGGGTGAAGGACTCGGTGGCATTGTTTCCGGCGCTGGCGTTCGTGAAAAAGTCAAAGGGCGGGTTCGGATTGGCCGCCACTGTCGGCATGGTCGACGTGCGCGCGAGTTCGCTGCCGTTCAGGAAAAGAATGACTCCGTCGTCGAAAATCAGAGACACCGAGGCGGACGCGATCTCGAACTTGTTGGCAATATCGAACGAGCGGCGGAAGTAAGTGGTGGCAAAGCGGTTCGTATCCCCCGCGTTGTAGCCGGGCGTGGCATTGTCCTCCACCACCGTGACTTCGTCGGCGTTTCCGTAACCCAGTTCCGCTCCGCCCGACTTCCATGCAGCATCGTTAAATGACGTGGCCCGCCACGCAACGCCCTGGTCGCTGCCGTCGTCCAGATATTTCCAGACGCTCGGCACCACCGTGGAACCATAGGGAATCACGTCGTCCGTCGTCGTGCCGGCCACAAGGGCCGTAACCGTGAGCGGCGCGTTTTTGGCGGTGGTGTAGGTGTCCGTGTTTGCCACCGGAGCATTCCCGACGCTGATAACGTTGATATTCACCGTCCCGTCGTTCGAATTCGAAGTGCCGTCGCTGACGCGGTAGATGAAGCTGATAGGACCGGAAAACCCTGCGGAAGGCACATAGGTGAACGAGCCGTTAGCATTGAATGTCAGCGTTCCCTGGGCCGCCGTGATGTTCGTGATCAGCGTGGCCGTAAGCTGGGCCGCTGTGTTGTCGACATCCGTGTCGTTAGAAAGGACGCCGGCAGCCGCGTTCACCGTGAGTGTTTGCTGCTGGTTCGTGGAATAG
>DATAIE010001035.1:0-2748 GCA_036262875.1 Verrucomicrobiales bacterium | reverse complement strand
CAAACTCTCCTATCTGCTGGGCACGCCGCCGGTGACCACTTACTTCCGCCGGACGTTCACCCTGCCGCTGCCTGCAGCCATGCTCCAGTCCCTCAAACTGCGGCTGCTGCGCGATGACGGAGCCGCCGTTTATCTCAACGGCGTGGAGATCGCCCGCGACAACCTCGCCGTCGGTGCTCTCTACAACGAGGGTGCCATCCAGCCCGTCGAAGGTGAGAACGAAGGCCGCTTCTTTGAATACACGGTGCCGGCGGCCGGGCTCGCGGCTCTCACCATTGGCGCGAATGTCCTCGCCATTGAGCTGCATCAAAATCTGAACGTCAGCAACGACGCCAGCTTTGACTGTGAACTCATCGCGCTCGCGCAGCCCGGTGCGGTGGTCTCCCTCAATGTCTCCGCCGAGGATTTCGATCATGATCTCATGGCAGACTCGTGGGAGCGCACCCGCGGTCTCGATTTCTCCACTCCGGACGGCGATGCCGATCCCGACGGCGACGGCTTCACTAACATGGAGGAATTCCTCTTCGATACCGATCCTCTCAGCCCCGCCGCTTATCCGCGCTACGCCCTCATTCAATCCTCCGGCAATCAGCGCACCCTCCGCCTGCCCGCCTCTCCTCTGCGCCGGTACGTGCTGCAAAGGTCCACCGATCTCAGCACGTGGACCGATGACGGACCACCCACTGCGCCCGCCGGCCCGGAACTGGAATTCAATTTCCAGGCTGCCTCCGTCCACGAATACTATCGTGTCCGCGTAGAGTATCCCTGACCCGGCAACGCCAGCCGGTTTGAGGTTGCACCTTCCGGACCGCCCGCTATTCACGCCGCCATGCCCACCATGGAAATCGAATTCCGGCTCCGCTCTGCGGGACACAACTGTGTGGCCGGGATCGACGAAGCCGGGCGCGGACCTCTCGCGGGCCCGGTCATGGCCGCTGCGGTGATCCTTCCCCCGGACTTCACCCATGCGGTGCTCAACGATTCCAAGCAGCTCACCGAAAAGCAGCGCGAAGAGATTTACCTCGAACTCAAATCGGATACCCGCCTCTTCATCAGTTGCGCCGAGGCCAGCGTCGAAGAGATCGACCGGCTCAATATTCTGCGGGCCTCTCACCTCGCCATGGAGCGCGCCGTCAACGGCCTCCCGCTGCGACCGGACATCTGTATCATCGACGGTCTGCCGGTGCGCCGCTTTCCCTATCCTCACGAAGGCGTCGTCAAAGGCGATGGTCTCAGCCTCAGCATCGCCGCGGCCAGCGTCATTGCCAAAGTGGAACGCGACCGCCACATGCGCACCCTCTCCGAGCAATATCCTCAATACGCCTTCCATTCGCATAAGGGCTACGGCACTCCCCTCCACCTCACCCGCCTCCGCGAGCACGGCCCCTGCCCGCTGCACCGCCGTTCGTTTCAACCGGTCGCCCAGTTGCACCTCGATCTGTAGTGCCAAAAGGCGCGGGTGTCTCCACGCAAACCATCACCCGTGCGACTCGTCCCGGCAGCCCTCATCCGTCGCTACAGCCGGCTCCTCAACTCGGCATGGAGTTCCGAACAGCTTCAAGCGGCAGGCAAGGACGTCATTGGCCGGAGAGGCGAAGCGATCGCCGCGCGATGGCTTTCTGTGAATGGCTGCAAGGTCCTCTACCGCAACTACAGAGCGAAGGAGGGTGGCGAACTGGACATCGTCTGCCGCCACCGGAAAGTGCTGGCATTTGTAGAAGTGAAGACCCGCACCAGTACGGCCTTTGGCCGCCCTGCCCAGGCGGTGACGCTGGACAAACAATCGCTCATCCTGCGCGGCGCGACTTCATGGTTGCGCCTGCTGGGCTGCCCTGAAATCGCCTGGCGATATGATGTCGTGGAGGTACTGCTCATCGCAGGCCAAAAGCCGCAGGTGAACTGGATCCTGGCCGCCTTCAACACGGATGAACTCGCCGCCGGGTTGTCAAAGCGCTCGAAGAATCGGTAAGCCGCCTATACCGGCGCCAGCGAATGCCGGATGCCGGTCGTCCACAGCGAGATGCGGCTGGCCCGGGTGAAGTAGTCCTTTCCGTCGGGAAACTCATGACTGAATAAATACTGGTACCAGAGATCGAAATGCCCCGTCGCATCCGTGAATCCACCGATCTCGAATCCGATGACTCCTTCAGTTCCCTCAATCTTCGTGCGGTCAAAGGGCTTGCCGGATTGTTTGACGAAATCCATATCCGGCTTTCCGAACTGAAAGACCATCCACGGCCGGAAATTGGCGACCCGGATGATGTGATACTTTCCGTTTTTTCCGCGACGGTTGGTAATCCCCTGCCACACTTTGGGAATCGAAACTCCCGAAACGTTCATGGCGTAACTCATCCGGATAGTGCAGGTGTTTGTGATATCTTTGTCATCCGCCTCACCGCCGACAAACTTCTGCGCGTCTTCAGCCTGCGGATAGCGCCAGTAGTCCGGATAAACGCTCGCCAGGGTGCTGAACTGCGGAATGGCCATGGCATCACTTTACCTTTTGCCGAAGATCCGGGCAATCCGGAAAGCACCGTACACGTTATGGATGCTCCACCGCCACTGACACCGGCTGCTCTTCATTCAGCCTTTCAAGGTCCTGCTGAATGTTCCCTCGCTTTGAAAAGGACACATCATGAATTACCAAATTCAAGTAATCCGCTATTTCCTCCGCTCTCTCCAGCGAGGTGCCGGGCGCGAGTTCAAGGCCCAGCAGGCCGCCGGGCAGTTCCAGGGTCAGGGAGGGCT
>DATAIE010001034.1:0-2969 GCA_036262875.1 Verrucomicrobiales bacterium | reverse complement strand
GACGACGGTGAAGGGAGACTCCGTGGAATCAGGCCGGTCGGTTTGCATTTCGGGCACCTCCGGTTTTACCGGGACAACCGGCTCTTTGGCCGCCGCTGTGAGGGATACCGCGAGGAGGAGGGGAAGAGTGCGTACGTTCATGCAGCGGAATTAGTCGAAACTAACTTAGTTCGCAAGATCAAATTTTAAAAGCCAAAGAAAACATCGCGCGCAGGAATGTACTGCACCCTGATAAGCCGGATTTTGTCCCCCGCCGGTTTCCCGGCGGCTGGATGGCCATTCCTCTGACGCCCGCGGTGAAGCGGGCGACCCTGGCCGGAGCCAGGTGCGACAACCCGGGATTATCCCTGGGCCGGAGCCCGGGGGTCAGGCAGGCGGCCTGTTTTCCCTGTTTGTCTTGCACCGCGCGGGGTTTGTCCTGCCCCCGTCCTTGCGGCGCGGGGCGGTGGGCTCTTAACCCGCCATTTCACCCTTACCGGAAGCGGACCGGAGGTTCGCGATCCGATGCTCTCGAATCCCAAAACCCCGGTCCGCTCCCGGCGGTATATTTTCTGTGACACTTTCCGTCAGGCACGGCTTGCGACGCACCTGCCCGCGTTCGTCACGCGGCGCGCTGCCTTATGGTGTCCGGACTTTCCTCCAACGAACCTTGCGGTTCACCGGTGGCCACCCCGGATGCAGCAGGATCAGCGTGCACCGTTCGCGCCGGTTGTAAATGAAGAAGACTGCGCCTGGAAACATTCCTGATTTGCAGCCGCGTTAAAAAAATAACGCGAAAAGATTTGCGTCTTCGCGAATCCGCGTTAAAAAAGTAACGCGACTTCAACCAGGTCCCTACCCCAAACTATGTCCGACTCATCCAAGCTCACCCGCCGCGAACGCCAGATCATGGATCTGGTGTTTGCCCGCGGTCACGCCACGGTGCACCAGATCGCCGCGGAACTGCCCGATCCACCCACGCCGATGGCCGTGCGGCGCATGATGCATATCCTTGAAGAGAAAGGCTACCTGCGCCGCCGCGACGGGCGTGAGGTGGTCTATCTCCCAAAGCAGTCGAAGGAGAAGGCCGGCCGCTCGGCCTTTGAAAAAGTGCTGGAGACTTTCTTTGGCGGATCGCTGGAGGAGGCGCTTTCGTCCCATTTGCTTTCCCGGAAGGACGGGGTGAGCGTTGAGGAACGCGATCGGCTGGTGAACCTCATCGAACAGGCCAGAAAGGAGGGCCGTTAAAATGAACCGTTTATTTCTGATGGCTTCGGCTGCCACGCTTCCGCTGGTAGTGGATGCTTCCCTGAAGAGTGTTGCGCTGCTCGTGCTGGCGGCGATTGCCGGTTTGCTCATGCGGCGCTCGTCCGCCGCGGCGCGGCACATGGTCTGGCTGGCCGCGGTGTTGGCGCTGCTGCTGGTGCCCGTGCTTTCTGTGGTGCTGCCTGGATGGCGGGTGCTGCCGGAGTGGGCCGCGGTGGCGACTGGAAAAACCACGCCCGATGCCTCCGGGACGGATAATTCCCATGGGACCTATGCGGCCTATGAGTCCTCTTTTCCTGCTGTGGTATCACCGATGCCTGTGTTGGAGAACCCGGTCACCGCAGTGGCTGAGGCTCCTCTTCCCCCGACTACGGCCCCGGCACCCGCGCCGGTTGCGGTGGCCACGCCGCTGCCCGTCCCACCTTCTTCCTTTCCCGGCGGATGGTTTCTGTCTGCATGGGCGGCGGGCTGTGCGCTCCTGTTGTTGCGCCTCTCGGCGGCGCATTGGCTGCTGCATCGCGCGGCGCGTCACTCCCGTGGAACTGACGAGCCCCTGGCCGGGACTTTCGCGGCGGCGCTGAAGGAAAGCGGCGTGCGGCAGCAGGTCCGGCTGCTCGTTGACTCGCGGCGCACCATTCCCGTCGCCTGGGGAATCTTCCGTCCACGGCTGCTTCTGCCGGAGGAGGCCGTTTCATGGGATGAGGGGCAGCTTCGTTCAGTCTTCATGCACGAACTCGCCCACCTGCGCCGGCGTGACCCGCTGGTGCAGTTCCTCACACAGGTGGCCTGCGCCCTGCACTGGTTCAATCCGCTCGTCTGGCTCGCCGCATGGCGTCTGCACGTGGAACGCGAGCGTGCCTGCGACGATCTCGTACTGGCCAGCGGCGTGCGTCCCTCAGAATACGCCGGTCACCTGCTGCACGTCGCCACGCAACTCTCTCCCGCGCGCTGGACCGCCGGCTGCGGACTGGCCATGGCCCGCAAGTCTTCCCTCGAAGGCCGCCTGCTGGCCGTGCTCAGTAACAATCTGAATCGTCGCGGCGTCACCCGCATTCTGGCGATTGCCGCTATCTTGTTAGGTGCAGCCATTGCCGTTCCTGTGGCCATGTTGAGAGCGGCGGAGAAGAAGCCGGCGGCATCCCCGGACACGGTCGCCGCGGAATCACCTGATGTGTCAAAAATGCAGGTGGGAGAGGCCACCGGCATGGAGAAAAATCTGAAGTGGGGGGAACCGGTGAACGGCCTGCGGGCGGCGGTGGCTTTCCTCGCCACGTCCCCCACCAAGCCCAAACCGGGGGACTTGCAGGAACTGTTTCTGGCGTTGCAGAATGTATCCAAAGCTCCCCTTCGCCTCAGCGATGCGGATCTAGGATCGAAAGACCCTTCCCGGCACCTCTATCTTAAGGTCAAAGGTGAAATCAAGTTTGGTCTGGGATCGAATACTCCCGCGCTGGGCGATCTGACCCTTCAGCCCGGCGAGATCAAAACGCTGCTGATGTTCACGCCCGTGCCCTCGAAGCCGGACGGACCCTCCATCGGTCAACTGATGACGGAAGGCGCGGTCAAGGACACCCATCAAACCCTGATGATGGAACTTAAGATCGAAAAGGCCCCCGCAGGAGCGTGGACGGGCACCCTGCGCACGGGAGACGCGAGTGCCTATGAGGCCCAGGGCCAACCCCTGCCGAAGGACAAAAAGGCTCAGGAACTCTTCAATCTGTGGC
>DATAIE010001033.1:0-3481 GCA_036262875.1 Verrucomicrobiales bacterium | reverse complement strand
CAAAAACGAAAAGCCCCAGACTCCGCCGCAACAGCCGCAGATACGCCTCTCTGCGCGAGTTCTCCGCCATCCTGAGCCACACGAGACGGAGCGCAAAACCCGCAGCGAAGAAGAACTGCGGCATGATGGTGTCGGCATAGCTGCACCATGTGCGGTGATGCTTCAGGATTTCCGGGGTGATGAGGAAACCGCCCAGCCAGTTCACCACGAACATTCCAGCGACGGTGTAGCCGCGAAACTGGTCGAGAGAAACGAGGCGCCTGTCCATGCTTCACTTCTCCGGTGCCACCCAGGTATCCTTTGCCGTTTCCCACCACTCCCGGATGTCTTTTCCATACCAGTCTTCGTTTTCCCAGGGCGCGGCACGATACCACATTTTCCCGGTCATGCGCTGGATGGCATGAATGGCCTGAGCCCGCACCAGAGCGGCAAAGGGTTGTGTCCCGCCGGTGACGAGTATGTGGAGCGCGTCTTTGTCACCCTGCTTTTCGAGGGCGGCGATCGCTGTATAACCAAGCACCCAGGAGTCCACTTCGAAGGTTTCCTTCGGGATGGTATTCCGCTCTCCGAGGAAGCAGCGGCAGATACCGAGGGCGAATTGATTCGCTTTGGCCTGCCCTGGCAGGGCGGCCAGCACATCGGTGATGCGACGGGCCTCCGCATCGCCGCGACGGGCGAGCGCGATCGCGGCCTGATATCGCAGGTCCGGTTCTACATTCCATTTCTTCGCGGGGTCCTGGGGTTTCAAACGGGAGGGGGCCTCCGGAAGAACTTTGCCCAGGGCGATTTCACGCAGTGCCTCGCTGACGGTAAGCGCCGCCAAATTGCCGGCCCTGGTGATCGCCTCACCCGCGGCAGAAAAGCTGTCGCGCTGAACAGCGATACGCAGCAGTTTCGGTGCAAGACTGTCATTCATGACCGGGGGAATTTTCTGATAGTAGTTCTCTCCGAAATACAGGCGGGCCGCGCCGGTTGCGGTCCGGGGATCAGACAGTGATTTTTCGAACACCGAGGGCATGATATAAGGGCTGATCTGCGAGAATGCGATACGGGCGCATTGCTCCTCGCCGGAAATATAGTTGATCCCGTCGTAAGCCGGATCGGCAAGAGACCCGAAGGCATTACAGATCGCGGTCCCCGCGGCGAAGGGGTTTCCGCAGGAGGAAAGAAATACCCGTGCCGCCTTGTGCAGGGCGGTTTTGTTATCACCTCCGGGGCGGTCCACCGGGCCACCGCCTTCGTCACCAGGGCCCGGATCGGGTATCTCACCGAGGCGCTTCCAGATGAGATCCAGATGTTTCTTCGACGCTGCCGGAAAACAGCTTATGAATCCCTTTTGACGTCTCTCCGGCGCTTTTCCTCTCTCTTCCCTCTCATAATCCTGCAGCAGGAACCAGGAAAATCCATTCTCATTGAACCACCGGTTCCACGCCAGGCTGGACGCCTTTGTGAGGAAAGAGTCTCCCTCCCATTTCCCGTCTTTCCATCTCACCGCCAGACTTTGGTACCGGAGCAAAGTGACCACAGTTTGACCCTCCCGCTGGAATGAAACACTGGCATCTCCCTCTCCAGGGATGCGGGCCGGCTTCGCTTCGTTCATCTCCCGGGTGAGAGCCTCGTCGATGGTGAACAGTCCTGTCAGTGCTTTGATTTTATCGGCACCGGCGACACGGAAGGTCTTGTCGGCGGGATCGCCGGTCAGATGAACTTCGAGCGCGTCTGCACCCTCCAGCGCTTTGCGAATGGCCACCGTTCGCCCGCCGGATTTGTCCTCTTTGGATGCGGATTTTGTGCCGGCGAAGGAATTCCACGGCAACAGGACACAAAGGAGAGCCAGCAGCAGTCGAGTGGATGCATTCATGGGACCGTTTGACGATTTTGAGCAGGTTACCTTATGGCGCGGGTAGCAAAAAAGCAGGGCATGAAGCGGCTGAGGGGGCGATTGGCGGCAGCGGGCCAGTTATCTTCGTAGAAACCGGCAATAAGGAAACCGGCATCCGTCTGCCCTCCGATTTGCTCTTCGAGGGTATGGCTGAACTCAACGGGAGCCTCTTTGAAAAGGGACCGCCGTTCCTCAGGCGTCAGATCAGCCAGGTCGGAATAGGGCAGCTTGTGACGAACGATGAGGTCGCCTTTTTCCTCCGCGGCGGCATCGAAAAGATAGGTCATGGGATAACACATTCCTGCGAGGAGGACTCCTCCCGGACGAAGCACACGATGGCACTCTGTCCATATGGGCGCGAGAATGGGCATGAAGACATTCGACACCGGATGAAAGATGAGGTCGAACGAACCGTCAGGGAACGCGCTCAAGTCCGCGGCATCGCCTTCCACCGTGTGGAGCGTGAGACCGTCCCGGTCCGCCACCTTGCGGTCCTGAGCGAGTTGCGCGGGTGAATTGTCGAACACCGTGACCCTCGCACCCGCCGCGGCAAGGACGGGTCCCTGCTGGCCACCGCCGGAGGCGAGGCAGAGAATGTCAGCGTTCGGAAAGGCCGGGCCGAACCACGCGCGCGGCACGGGCTTTTGAGGAGTGAGGACGATTTGCCAGTCGTCCCTTGCTGCCGCAGCGGTAACCTCCGGGCCCACCGGTTTTGTCCATTGGTTTTCTCCTCCAGCCACCTGCCGGTTCCACGCCTCGCGGTTATAGGAGCGGACATCGAAACACTCTTCAGAAGCTTCGTTCATGCGTTAGGAAAACACCGGACCGGAGCCGGAGCTTTTTATTTTGTTCCGTATATGCGCACGCGTTCGATGCGATTGAAGCCGGCGGGACCAGGGTCACTGAAATCCCGGGCGGAGGCATCGTTAGGCATCTTGCCGGTTCGCAGTTGGGCTGGTGCGCCCGGAAAGCGGGTCCGTGGAAAGGTGGCGATCTCCTCTTCCAGGTCCCCCATGGCGGGTCCTCCGGCAATGACGTGCAGATTGTCCCGGTCCCACTGAATGCGAAACTCCACCGGCGCTCTGGCGGAGATGCTGGCGGGCATTTCTTCACGTCCGCCGGCGGACACCGTAAGGCGACCATCCTGACGCACATTGACACGGAGGGTTTTGCCGTCGGCCCACACCAGAGCGAGGCCCGGCCCCCACTGCTGCCCCTGATCTTTGCCATCCTGCCAAATCCGCACACCAACTGCCGTGGCCTTTTCAGGAATACTCCGCTCCAGGAAGGCGTGGACATTGGCAGGCACCTGGAGCACGTAGCCGGCATCCGTGCGGACACCATTTCCGGCCCTGGAGGAAAGGACTGGCTTCCAGGAACTGTCCGGAGGTTGAGAGAAATCGTTTTCGAGAATGACCTCTCCCGGTCCGCTCAAAGCAGGCGCAGTGCTGAGGGGATGCTCCTTTTCGTCGATGATGAAGACGGCCCCTTCATAGGGCTTCAGCGCCACTGGTTTGTCAGGACTGAACAAAGCTTCCCGTTGCTTGAGATCGGGAATCGCCGGGGCGTAGAACTTCGCCTTCGCGGCATCGAGACCCA
>DATAIE010001032.1:0-3750 GCA_036262875.1 Verrucomicrobiales bacterium | reverse complement strand
GCATGGAGCCAATAGGAAAAGATGCCCTGCTCCGCGGTGCCAAACTGTCCCGCGCCCGCGAGAACTCCGCACCGGTTGACCCGCACCGGAAAAGAAAATGCGGCTCCATATTCCAAAGCAAGGCACTCTGAGGCCAGCTTGGTGCTTCCATACAGTGACACCGGAGCGGTCGTCGAAAAATTCTCCGCCACTCCCGCCGCGGAGAATCCCGGCAGACTGCCCGCAGACGCGTCCGGAACGAAACGCTTTCCGTCTATCACGAGCGGAAGGGCAGCCAGCGCAGAGATGGAATACACCCGGCTGGTGCTGAGAAGAATGAACCCGGCACCGCTGCGGCGGCAGTATTCCAGAAGATTGACTGTACCCAGAAGATTGTGCTCGACCAACTGCCGCGCGCTGGATTTCCCGTCCACGCCCGCCAGCACACTGGGCTGGGCGGCGGCATCGATAACCCAATCCACCTCCGAAAGCGATTCCAGGTCCGAGGCGCAGCGCACGTCCCCGTGCCGCACGGTGATGCCCTCCGCCGCCATGCGGCGGTTGATCTCGCTCCCGGGGCGGGACAGTGAGTCCATGCCGCTGATCTGCACGCCGGGAATCAGTTCGCGCAACTGCCGCGCCAGAGCGCTGCCGGCGAAGCCGCAAATACCGGTGATGAAGACGCGCATAAAATAGTCAGGGTTTGCGGGCAACCACGAGAAACTGTCCGCCGTAAAAACGCCACAGCAGCGGAATCTTCAAATACAGACGGATCATCCACAGGGGTGCCTCGCGCTTTCCAACGGCTGTGTAGGGCAGAAAGCGCTCCCGGCATTCGTCCACGGCGAAGCCGGTGAGTTCGAGAATCTCACGGAGGGAGAGGTCCGTAAGGATGACGTGATGATCGAAGAAATCCCAATAAGCACCCGGCACGCATTTGATATTGGGACCGAGGCAGATGAGCCGTCCGCCTGGCTTCAGGGCCGCGAAGGCGTGAGCGAGCGTTGCCTTGAGTGCCGTCTTGTCAGGGAGATGCTCGAAAAAATTGCTGGTGAACACGGCGTCCAGGCTCCCCGGCGCGACCGGCCACGCGACTGAACAGTCATGTTCCAGAAACTGAACCTCCGGCGAGAGATGGCGGGCGCTGTCCGGATTGAGATCCATGCCGAACTTCTTTCCGGCTTTGATCTGATTGATAAACTCCCCCCAGCCGCAGCCGAGATCGAGAACGGCATCGCCCGGTGAAAAATAGCGCTGAAAAAAGGCCGAGGTGAGGACGCCCCAAATGCGCTGCCGGTATTGCTGCAGCGGTGTAAAGCGCCGCGCATACTGGGCGGCGAGTTCCGCCGGGGATTCACGGTCAGCCATGGGAGGAGGTAGTGGACGGGCGAGTCAGAAACAGCAGGGTAAAGAGCATGATCCCGGCGAGGATCAAGAGCTTCGAGCACGCCATCAGCTGGTGCAGCCAGCCCGCACAGCGTCCGCCCTCCATGGGTTGGGAAAACGACAGCCAGAGATCTTTTGATTCATCGTCACACTCGAGGTGATAGGAAGCGCCGGGCGTCACTTTCACGCAGACACTTTCGCGGTCCCGCAGAAGAAATGGAACCTGTTTCCCCAGCCCGGCGAGGACATCCACAGCCTCGCCGCCGCTCTCCGGCACCAGTTTCAGGCTCAGACCGGGGAGTTTGTAATTCGTGAACCGCGCTTTTTTGTCGACGATAAGGTCGAAGGTGAGATACTCCGAATGTACCGGGAAAGGCTCAGACCGGGCCGTCCCTTTGGTGCCCTCCAATTCGGCAGAGGTAAAACTGCCGAAATAGACACTTTGCGGGAAAGCATAGTATTCCGGCGGGACGCCGTGGGCTTGAAACGCGGCGGCAGCGCCCTCCGGAAATTTCAACGGGAGGCCCGAAAGAGAGCCCCTGGTGGCGATGTTCCATTTCCCGTCCGCCACCTCCGCAAGGAAGGGCTCCAGACGGTCACCCATGTTGTGAATGACGGAGGAATCCTGATTTTCCCGCTGAGCCGTGCGCAGGGGCTCCGGGTTTCCTTCGAAAAAGAGGCGGATATTGCGCTGGCGCACCCATTCGTTGTTCTCACCGTTTTCCCGGGCCGCAAAGGGCCACGTCCGCCACAGCAGGTGGGCCAGCAGTCCTCCCAGGATCAGAAGAACCCATGCCGCACCCGCCAGACGTATGCCACGGGACGACGGGGCGCGCGTGAACAGCAGAAACGTGGCCGCCTCCACAAAGACCAGCGGCATAAGCAGATCATTGTAGCGGTTGGACGGGATGCCCATGTTGTTGTTCTCACCGCGCATGAACCCGATGGCCAGTCCCTGGAGAAGCAGCCATGCCCACGCCAGCATCAGGGCTCTCACTGCACCGCTGCTCCGGAATTCCGCATCCGCTTTCCAGTATTTCACGATGAACACGACAAACGGGACCAGTGCGGCGACAACCCCCGGCGCGAAAAACGAGGCCGGCCACGCGAGCGCTTTGCACATGGCACCGATGGATTCCATCAGGTTAAACGGAGCCGGGTCCGCCGGTTTGCCCATGGTGAGATAAAACGCCAGAAAAATAACAGCCCCCGGCACCAGCCAGAGCAGACCGGTGCGGTCCACCCGGCGGTTCGTCAGCATTTCGAGCCCTGCCACCGAGGCAATGGCCAGCCCCGCCAGACAGCCGGAGCCAAGGCTGAAACTGCTGCAAACCAGCATCAGAAGGGCCAGCGGAAGCGACCACCGGAGCTTGCCCCGGTTCCACGCAAAGAGAAGGAAGGCGAGGTAAGCGAACAGACAGCAAAAATCGAACGCGTTCAGAAAGGCCCACGCGACGCGAAATCCGGCGAAGGGGATCGCGAAAAAGAAGAGCACCATGCCCCTCAGAAGCGTGGCCCGCTCCGGCACGATGCGGGAAAAATAGACCGCCGCCAGCAAAGCATACGCCGCATAGACGAGCAGATGGAAAAGGCTGTCGAGCCGGTGATCCCACAGCCCGTTCATCTGGACGGAGAGAGCCGGGACGAGACGGGAGAACAGCGTCAAATGGGCGTCATTATGACGGTGAAAAAGAAAACTCCAGTCGTGGTTCCCGCGGCTCCAGTTCTCCAGAAAATCGATGAACTGCCAGTCATCCGCGATGGGGATCGTACTGCTGAAGCGGTCCACCAGAGCGAGGCGAATACCCGCAATGATGAGGAGGCCGGCGAGCAGGAAAAGCGGAGCGCGCCAGCGGAGGAAAAAGGACGGCCGCGCGGGACTAGAGTTTGACGGCGTCATGGATTTCCCCGAGAAGGCGTTGGAGGTCATAGCGGTAGGCCCATTCCGGATAGTCCGCCTTGAACCGGCTGACATCACTGACATACCAGATGTGATCGCCGGTGCGGTTCGTCTCCACGTATTCGCAGTCCAGCTTTTTACCAGCGATGGATTCGCAGAGAGTGATGGCCTCCTGCATGGAACAATGGGAGTGGCGGCTGCCGCCCATATTGTAAACGACGCCGGCCCGCGGCGCACGGGAGAACTGCCAGAAGGCCTCCACAAGATCAGCGCTGTGAATGTTATCGCGCACCTGTTTTCCCTTGTATCCAAAGATGCGGTATTTCGTGCCGGTCACCGTGCACTTCATGAGCCATGAAAGGAAGCCGTGCAGTTCGGCACCGGCATGGCCAGGCCCTGTGAGGCAGCCTCCGCGGAAACAAACGGTGGGCATCCCGAAGTAGCGTCCGTATTCCAGCACCATGACATCCGCCGCCTCCTTGCTG
>DATAIE010001031.1:0-3454 GCA_036262875.1 Verrucomicrobiales bacterium | reverse complement strand
ATCCATCGCACAAAGGTAAGCAGTGTCCCACGGCAGGAATCCGAATCCGGCATAGGCTTTGCCGTTTTGCACCAGCACTCCGGTGCGGCAGGCGCTGAGAGAAACGAAATCGAGATTGTGAGGAATGACGGCATCCGCGCTGCCCGTGGGGGAGTAGCGCCAAACCTCTGCGCCGTTCGTCGCATTGATACAATAAGCGCGGCCGTCATCCGAACCGAAGTAGAGTTTTCCGCTCGAATACGTGGGCGCAATGCGGACCGGACCCTCGGTGATAAAGCGCCACTTTTCCGTGCCGTTCGCGGCATCGAGGCAGATCACCGCGTATTCCGAACTGGAGGCGATGAAGACATCATTGCCCGCGGAAACGAGATTGAAGGCACTGTCGTACGCCCGCTGGGACTTTTCGCCGTTGGCGGCATTCGAGGCGTCGTAGCGCATCTGCCTGTGCCACGCCGGCGCAGGCGGAACACGGGAGGTGAACGCCCATTTTTGAGTGAGGGAGGCGTCGGGGAGCTGTTCGGTGCTGACGCCGGTGCGCTGGTTGTTGGCCATGTGGGTGGGCCAGTCCGCCGCGACGGCGGAAACATCAAACATCAAACTGCAAACTCCAGAGAAACTCCAAAGGGCAAGCTTCAATGGGCGTGGTGTGTCCGGGTGGATCATGAGAGAATGCGTATAATTGGTTGCTTAGAGAGAAGCGCAGGAAGGACGAAGCACTTCATTTTCGGAGCATGGAGCAGAAGATGAGATGAATTTGTTTGGCTTCGCGCCACAGATCGCGTGCCTCTCCTGCCAGGGAAGGCTCTGCTGCTGCCAGCATGCGAAGGAAGAATTTCGTTTCCTTCGCCTCCTTGGCGCACCGGCTGATGGACTGCCGAAAGTCTCTTTTGGACGTTTTCTCGCTGGCCTCGCAGTAGTTCGCTCCCACTGACGTGGCGCAGCCGGTCAACTGATCGATCAGCCGGTTATTCCCCGGGTCTCTCCGCACCTTCTTGAGCAGCCGGATCACGGCCTCTCCAAACCGTGCCGTCCGTTCCTCCAAATCGAACGGATGCCGCTCCGGTTCGTCCTCCCGCAGCACGCATCGGTCCTCTTCCTCCCAGTCAATATCTCCACCATCGCGCAACATATAATTTGAAGCCTGGAATTTGATGTTTCTCTGAAGTTTGATCTTTGGATTTTGAAGTTTTCACGGGACGACCGGCGCAAACCCCACGCTCGTCTCCATCCACGCCCCGCAAGAACACCCTCCTCCTCCCTCCTTGTTCAAAATCATACCGTCGGCGGGAATGGCGCTGATCCAGCAACTCGTTCGCAGTCTTGTCCAGCCGGAGGAAACACCCGTCGCGGGATTCCAAACGTTCACGTTGCCGCCGTACTGAATTCTCCCGGCCGGACCGCGATAGATGAGGAACTGCTTGCCGCCGGCCCAGGTGGCGCAGGCGGGGCGGGAGGGCATGTTGGGAACGCCCGGCTGGCCGGTGAGGAGGGCTCCTGTTTGGAGGTTGTAGCACTTCGGTTCGATCCAGACACGGTCGTCCATGATGACGGGGTGCTGTGTCGCGCCGCCGTGGTCGGCTTTGGCCCAGGCGTGGTTGGCGGTCCATATCTGAGCGCCGCTGGCCGGGTTGAGGCCATAGAGGTAAAAGCGGTCGGCACCGCCGTCGGCAGTCGTGAGGAGGAGACGGTTGTTCGAGTATTGCAGCAGAACAGAAGGCGTGCCGCCGGTGAAGGAGATGGGCGTTTGCCACACCTCGGCACCCGTGGCTGCATTGAGGCAGACGAGATACAGATTCGTCTTCAGTGCGCTCATCCCGAGGCGGCGCGAAGTCCCCGCGGGCAGCGCGGGATTGCGGGACTCGAGAAAGAACACATTGCCGCCGCCGATGGTGACGCTCACATTCAGGATGAGCCCGGCCTGGCGCGACCACGCGAGCGCGCCCGTCGCGGCATTGCGGCCAAAGATCACGTCCGCACACACCTGGTCCGTGCCGTATCCGCTCTCATAGTCGAACCAGTTATCCCAGCCCCAGTGGCTGGTGTAGAAGGCATCGTCCTTCACCGTGGTGCCTATCACATTCGCCCCCTCGCGCATGATGCATCCCCAGAGCCAGGTGAAATCGGCGCGGGGACCAGCGGGAGCCTCGTAGGTTTTCGTGACAGCGCCCGTTTCCCCGTCGAGCGCGAGGCACTGTCCGGCGAGCGCGACGTAAAGACCGTTGTCGTCACACACCATGTTGCCGCCGTCGCGCATCATGTTGAAGCGGTTGTATCCCGCCATCTGTTTGGACCAGAGGATGAAGCCGTTTCGCGAATCGACCGTCACCACCTCGTCATCGCACGGGCAGTAGAAACGTCCATTGGCGGCGAGCGGAATGTGCGCGCGCACCTGGCGCTCCACGTTGCTGCCGGCATCCGGACGTCCCACCCACTGGGCCGCGAGATCGCCGGCTTTGGCGGAATTGTTCAGCGTTTCGCCGCTGGCGCCGGTATTGCCGTTGTCGCCGTAGTTCGTCGTCCATCTGCCGGCGTAGGGCAGGGCGGGCCGCAGGGTAACGGCAGGCTGGGCATTGGCCAGCGCATCAAAGTAAGATTTGCCCCTCCCTGGCACCAAATAGTCCTGCAGGCCGGTGATTAATGCTCCGCTCTGCGTCGCGTCCAGTCTTCCATCGAAGTTGGCGGCGCTGTAGATGAGGTTGAAGGTTCCTTTGCGGAACTTCAGTCCGGCGGAGAGCGATGTCGTTTGGAACACCCGGACGCGGCTTCCATAAACACCCCGCTGAGTCAAAAAGGTGCGCGCGGCCTGCACCAGCGCGGGGTCGGTTTCAATGCACGTCACGATCAGCCCGTCGCTCTGGCGCACGAGTTCGTAGGCGAGCTTGCCGTCCCCGCCGCCTGCATCGAGGACGTGGCCTTTGCGAATACCCGTGCCGGCAAGAATGGCCGCCGCATTCGCCGCGTAATTGCCGCCGGTAACAAAACCGCCCTGATCCGGAATCGCCGCCGGGGAATAGTTGGAGGCGGTCTCCGTGCTGAACGTCCCCGAGCGCGTCTCCACGCCTCCGGAAATGGTGACAACCGCCAGCGCCACATCGTCCCCGGTGCCAAAGTTGGGAAGAAGCACCTGGTGGAAAGTCGTCAGCGTCCAATCTTCATAGCGCGTGCTGAACTGACGGTTGGATCCGTATTCCAGGATCGTTGGCGCTGCTTCAACAGTGGTCCACGTGATCAGGATGCCGCGGCTGGTGTATTCCACTTGAGGCGTCAGGTTTGCCTGCACGGTCCCCTGATACTGCGGCGACATGCGCACACGGAACATTCGCCTCTGGCCGGCGAGCGCCGCGGACGCATACACGCTCCACTCCTCCGTATTGGCATCGACAGATACCGGAGCACCCATAGGGATTAGACCATTCGTCAGCCAGGTGGAGCCGTCGTCCGAGTGCTCGACGAC
>DATAIE010001030.1:0-5828 GCA_036262875.1 Verrucomicrobiales bacterium | reverse complement strand
ACGGTGCTGGCCTGCCCGCAAACGCAGCCCTGAATTTTTTCACGCAAAATGGATACCTTAATGGTTGAACAGCCAGTGTGCGGGACACAAAAGGCTAACACTTCTATGCAACATCAGAGAAATATCGGAGCCATTGGCGCGGGAATGTGGGGACGCAACATTTTGCGGACGCTCCATGAGATGGGCCGTCTTGCCGCCGTGGCTGAAACCGCGCCTCATTTGCGGGACCAGTTCGCGAAGGATTTTCCAGGACTCGATGCGGTGGCTGACTATGCAGAACTGCTCACCCGCGAAGACATCACTGCGGTGACCATCGCTACTCCCGCGGCGACTCATCACCAGATCGCAAGAAACTGTCTGCTGGCGGGAAAGGATGTGTTTGTGGAAAAGCCGATGACGCTGACCGTGGCGGAGGCGGAGGACTTGGCGGCTGTCGCCGAGCAGGAGGGGCGCATCCTCATGGTGAATCACCTGCTGCTCTATAAGCCTGCCGTGCAGTTTCTGAGAGAGTATGTGGGGGCCGGCAGCCTGGGGAAAGTCTTCACCTACCACCAGGAGCGGATGAAACTGGGCAAAGCGAGGGCGGTGGAAAATGCGCTGCTGAGTCTCGGCGTGCACGATGTGGCCGCACTGCTCTATATTGCCGGGAAGTCGCCTGTGAAAGTCCAGTTCAGCGGCCACAGCGGGCTGCGTCCTGGCATCGAGGATGACACGTATCTGCACATGACGTTCGCCGATGGAAGCATGGCGCACCTGCACAATTCCTGGCTGTGGCCGGAAGACCGGCGCGGCCTCAAGATCATCGGTGAGAACGGAATGGTCGTCTACGACGAGAAGGCGGAGCAGGTGGTTTTGGTCAAAAAACGAATCGACGAAAATCTCAACAATGTGGACGAAGGGCACGAGGTTCTCTTCACGGCACCTCCGGGATCGCAGCCGCTGACGACGGTGCTTCAACATTTCGCGGAGTGTGTCGAAACCCGCGTGAAACCGCGGTCCTGCGGCTTGAACGGTGTGGAGGTGATCCGCGTCCTCGAGGCCGCCGCCCGTTAACTTATCCCTCCTCTCAGCGCATGGCTCATTCCGTCCATTCCACGGCCATTGTCGATGACAACGTCACTATCGGCGACGGCACAAAGATCTGGCATTTCGCGCACATCTGTTCCGGTGCCCGCATTGGAACCAACTGCATCTTCGGACAAAACACCATGGTGGCGAACGATGTGGTCATCGGGTCCAACGTGAAGGTGCAGAACAATGTGGCGATCTATACGGGCACGACGATCGAGGACGATGTTTTTCTGGGGCCCTCCTGCGTGCTGACAAATGTGACCAATCCCCGCAGTCAGGTGAAGCGGCACAGCCTCTATGAACGGACGCTCATCCGGCGCGGCACGACGATCGGCGCGAATGCCACCATCGTCTGCGGGATTACGCTCGGTCGTTATGCCTTCGTCGCCGCGGGAGCCGTGGTGGCCAAAGATGTGCCGGATTACGGATTCATCATGGGGGTGCCTGGCCGCCTGAAAGGATGGATGAGCCGGCACGGGCACTTGCTGTCATTCGATGCCGCCGGCCACGCGGTTTGTCCGGAATCCGGCTTCCGGTATGAACTCCGGGACGGTGCTGTGCGCTGTCTGACTCTCGACGAAGAGGCCCCGCTGCCGGTTGAACTTTCCACGGGTGTGAAGTCCTACGATGATTTCAAAAGCCCCCAATGATCCCGCCTGAACCCCCAACTCTGAAGACCGATCCATGATCAAAGTCCCGCTCCTCGACGTCAACGCCCAGAATCTTCCTCTGGAAGCCGAACTCACCGCCGCCTTCACCGGCGTGCTGCGCTCCGGGCAATTCATTATGGGGCCCGAAGTGGAGGCCCTCGAAAAGGAATGTGCGGCCATGGTGCAGGCGAAGCACGGCATCGGATGCTCGTCCGGAACGGATGCCATTCTGCTGGCGCTGATGGCGCTGAACATCGGACCCGGCGATGAAGTCCTGGTGCCCACATTCACGTTCTTTGCCACCGCCGGATGTGTTTCCCGCGCCGGCGCTACGCCGGTATTCGTCGATGCCTGCCCCGTTTGCTTCAACATCGATACGAAAAAGGCCGCGGCCAAAATTACATCGAAGACAAAGGCCATCATTCCCGTGCATCTCTTTGGCCAGAGCGCGGACATGGATGCCGTGATGGCGCTGGCAAAGGAACACAACCTTTTCGTGATCGAAGACGGTGCCCAGGCGATCGGTTCGACTTACAAGGGCAAGCCGGTGGGCAGTATCGGGCATTTCGGCACTTACAGCTTTTTCCCGAGCAAAAATCTCGGAGGATTCGGCGATGGCGGACTGCTGGTGGCAAACGACGACGCTCTTGCGGAGCGCGCGCGCATCCTGCGCACGCACGGCAGCAAGCCGAAGTACTACCATAAGTTTGTGGGCGGAAACTTCCGGCTCGATCCGCTCCAGGCCGCACTGCTGCGGGTAAAACTGCGCCGCTATGACGACTACACCAAAAAGCGTCAGGCAAATGCTGCGTATTACACAGAGAAACTCGGAGCCCTGCCCGGCGTGACGGCAGCCGATCCCGCTCACTGCAAGTGTACTTCCGACCAGGACGCATGGCTGGCGGCAAACGGGGCGAAACTCATTCTCCCGGCGACGTATGCGCACAACGGACACATTTGGAATCAATACACGCTGCGGGTCATCGGAGAGGGGAAACGCGACGCTCTGAAGAAGCACCTCACGGACAACAACATCGGGACGGAAGTCTACTACCCCGTGACGATGGACCAGCAGGAGTGCTTCCAGTATACCAGCGACTTCTGCCGCAGCGACTGCGATACGGCTCATCGTCTCTCCTCGGAAGTGCTCAGTATCCCGATTTTCCCGGAATTGACCCGCGAGCAGCAGGACGCAGTGATTGCGCAGGTGAGCACCTGGCTGCAAAGCTAAGAGTTCGCCCGGCTGCCCTCCGGTTAGGAGTGACCATGAAGGTATTGCATCTCCCTACCAACATCGCCTCGCAGATGCGCGTGACGGTGCTGGCGCTCCGCGAAATGGGCATCGAAGCCCGCGGGCTGAGCGGGCTCTCCCGGATGCAATACCAGAACGCCGGGGGGCTGGAAGTGCTGCCCCGGGGCGCCCCGGGGACTTCCTGGCTGAAGCGCAAAGGATATGCCCTGCGCCGGGCGGCGATGATCGTCAAAGCGATCGCATGGGCGGACGTAGTGCACTGGCACTATGCGCCGGCCCTTCCACTCGATGTGGATCTGCGCATGGCGGCGATGAGAGGGAGTAAACGGTTCGTGGAATTCTGGGGTTCGGATATTCGCGATCCGGAAACGGAAATGGCTGATAATCCGTGGTATGCGCGCGTCTGGGACAGCGGGGAGTATGAGTACAAGCACGGCGAGTCCCGCGCGCACTCGATTGACACTCAGCGCCGGTTTGCGAAACGCGGCGTGAAGCTGCTGATACCGTCGCCAGGCATGGCGCCGTATGTGAAGCCGGAGTTTTTTCCGCAGTATCAGTGGACGGCACCTCGCCTGTTCCTGAACGAATACGAGCCGCACCTGCCCTCTGCTGCCGCGGCGCGCCCGCTCGTGGTGCACGCCCCCACGGCACCGGGAGGAAAGGGAACGAAGTATCTGCTGGCGGCGATGGAGAAGCTCCGCACGGAAATCGATTTTGATTTCCAGCTCATTCACGGCATGCCCCATCACGAGGCGAGAGAGTTGATCAGCAGGTGCGATCTCTTTGTGGATCAACTTATCATCGGGGAATACGGCCTCGCCTCCGTGGAAGCCATGGCGCTGGGAAAGCCGGTGATTTGTTATATCAAACCCTCCGTGCTCTCCAGCCTCCCGGAGCACTTTCCCGTGATTAATGCCTCGCCGGATACTGTCGAAGAGGTGCTGCGCGAATGGCTGCGGGATGGAACCCGCCGGCGGGAGACCGGGGAGCGGTCGCGGGCATGGGTGGAGGAGCGTCATGATGCCCGCCGCGTGGTGCAGCGGATTGCCGAATACTATCAGGCAGCCTGATCCATGAAGGACAAGTTCAAGCAACTGGGCCGGGAGAGCTTCATCTACGGCGTCTCCGGGATGCTGAACAAGTTCATCGCCATCTTCCTGCTGCCGCTTTACACGAATGTCCTGTCCAAGGATGAACTGGCGCTTCAGGCGCTGCTGGTCACGACGACCACTCTGGCGGGCATGCTGGCGGTGATGGGCATGGATAACTCTGCCCACACATGGTACTGGCAGACCGAGGACGAGGAAGACCGCAAGACAACCCTCTCCTCCTGGTTCTGGAGTTTCCTGCTTTCCTCCAGCCTGATCGGTGCCGCCATCGCGGTGTGGGCGGATCCTCTTTCCCGGGCTCTTACTGTTCACAATGATGCCGCGTCGCTGCTGAAGCTCGCGGCCCTGACTCTGCCGTTGAACGTGTGCCACGGGGTGGTGCCGAATTTCTTCCGGCTCCGGCGCAAAGCGGTCGCGACGATGTGGTACACGGTCGCATCCAATCTGCTTCTCGTGGCGCTCACAGTGGTGTTCATTCTCGGCCTCCGGCACGGCGTGGCCGGATTTTTCGAGGCGCAGATCATTACCGGCATCTGCACCACCTGCGCGGGTCTTTGGATTCTGCGGCACTCCATCGCATTCCGCCTCGCACGGTTCGCCCGTTTGAAGGAGATGCTGCACTACGCGCTGCCGCTGGTGCCTGCGGCGCTGGCCTTTTGGATCATCAGTCTTGCGGACCGTGTGTTCATCGAACGGATGGTGAGCCGCACGGAACTGGCGCTCTATCAGGTGGGCGTCATGCTCTCCTCCGCGGTGGCCATGGCGACGGGGGCTTTTTCCGCAGCGTGGGGACCGTTTGCCCTCTCCATTCAAAGGCGCGCGGACGCCCCGCTATTTTATGCCAGGGTGCTGCCGGTGTATCTCGCGCTGGGAGGAAGCATGGTGGCGGGCGTGGCCCTGTTCACAAAGGAGGGTCTCCATATCCTGGCCAATCCGTCCTATGCCGCCTCGGCGGCGGTGGTGGGCGTGCTCTCGCTGGGAGTGCTGGCCAACAGCCTTTCCTATGTCGCGGGCACGGGACTGGCGCTGGCAAAAAAATCCTCCCCGGTCACTGCGGCGGCCTTCATTGCCGCGGCGGTGAATACGATCCTCAATTTTTTGCTCATCCCAGGCTGGGGAATTGCGGGCGCGGCATGGTCGACGGCGGTTTCATGGATCGTCTACACGGGATACATTTTCTTCCGCTCCCAGCGCGTGCATCCGCTGCCCTACGACCTGCGCCGCGCGGCGCTCATCGTCCTGCTGCTCGCGGGCGTCGTCTTCGCGGCACCCTATCTGGATTTTGGCTCCGTGCCGCTGGATCTGGCCGTCAAATCCGTGGCGGCCTGCGGATTCATCTGGCTGCTCTTTTCCATCGCCCTGCCAGGCTGGCAGAAAATGCTGCGCCAGGCGCTCCGCCCGGCAGCCTCCTGATGCATCATGGACCACCTGCCCGCTTTCTCACTGGCCGACTATCGTGAGCTCCTTCAGGCACTGAAGAAGCGCGGCTGCGCGTTTCCGGTGCTCAGCGAACTGCCGGACCTGGACGCGGCGCGGAATTTCGTCTGTCTTCGCCATGACGTGGACTGTCATCCGCTGGGGACGGGGGAAATGGCGCAACTGGAGGCGGACGAAGGTGTTCGCTCCACCTGGTATGTGCTGATGACGAACCACTACAATCCGCGCAGCAAAGCCTGCCGTGCGGCGCTGCTGCGATTGGTCGAACTGGGACACGAAATCGGCCTGCACTACGATCTTTCCACCTAT
>DATAIE010001029.1:0-5552 GCA_036262875.1 Verrucomicrobiales bacterium | reverse complement strand
GTGACCGAAATCGCGGCGATCGATGAGACCATTGCGCGGCTGCATTCGCAAAAGGCTGCCTCCTTCGGGCCGGCGCGGCTGACCGTATTGATCGTCGCCGGTGTGCTGGCCATTATCGGGGTCACTGCCATCGTGTTGAGCCGGTCGAGCCGGACAAAGCCTGAAAAAACCGCTCTCGTGGATGACGGGAAAAACGATGACACGCCTCCGGCACCTGCGACGAAGGCCGCTTCCGGCGACCTCTGCCGGCAACGTCTCACCCGTCTTGGCAAAGCGGTGAAGAGTTACACGCTGATCTACAGCAAGAAGCCGGGGAAACTCTCCGATCTCTATAAAGAGAACTTTATCACGCGGGTGGAGGACTTTGCGTGCCCGGCCTCCGGATCGGGATTGGCTTCGGAAAAGGAGATCGATGCGAAGAGCGACTATACGATGGAGCCGCTTCCTGGAACGAGCGGAGTCGTCGTCCGTGAAAAGGTCCCCCATCACGAAAACGGCAAACTTCTTGCCGTGATGGAGGATGGAACACTGCGCGAATTCTGAGCGCCGGAGTTTCTCTACGCCGGGTTTTTCCAGATGTGCATCACGGCGTAGCTCCGCCACGGACGCCATGCCTGCGACATTTCCTCCGCCTGTTTCGCGCTCACCCCTCCGAGGTTGTTGCGCACGGCGATGTCCTCCTTTGGAAAGGCATCCGGCCAGCGCAGAGCCCGCATGGCGATATACTGCGCGGTCCATTGGCCAATGCCCGGAAGGGCCACCAGTTGCGCGACCGTAGTGTCCGGATTCGCCCCCGCATCGAGTTGAAGCACGCCGGCATGAAAAGCGCGCGCCAGTGCGAGGATACAGGCAGCACGGGTGCTAACGATACCCAGCCGGGCGATATCATCGACGCCGGCTTTCGCCACACGGCCCGCCCCCGGTGAGAGCCGTGTCAGTTCAGGAATCGGGGTCTCAATCTTCTCTCCGAATGCATCTGCGAAACGGCAGGCGATCGTGGTGGCGGCCTTCACCGTGATCTGCTGTCCCAGGACCGCACGGACAGCCATCTCGAAGCCGTCAAAAGCGCCAGGAACCCTCAGCCCCGGGTTTTTCAGAACGCTTTTTCTGAGCACATCGTCTTTTGTTAGATGCGCGGCAATCACATCCGGACGCGCCGTGAGATCGAACAGGTTCCGCAGTCTTCCGAGGAGTGCCGGCAGCACTGGTGTCAGGGAATGGGTGAACTCCACCGCGAGGGCATGTTTTGCCGGTGCCTGCTTTACTCTGATCCAGCCGGTATGTTTTCCGAGACGCACGGTGCGCGCGTAGCTGTCCTCTGTGACAAACTCCACCTCCTTGATGGTGCGCGCTTTCAGGAACTCCAGCATTCCCTTCCAGTCGCAGGGCGGCCGGTAGCTCAGCAGCAGCGTCGACGTATCCGCCGCATTGATCTCTCCGGCATGCTCCGGGACTTCTTTCCGCAGCCGGGTGGGTGGCATGCGATAGTGGGAAAGGAAGGCGTCATTGAACCGCCGCAGGCTCGAAAAGCCGCTCGCGAACGCGATCTCGATGACCGGCAGCTTTGTTTCCGTGAGCAGTTGTTTCGCCAGAAGCAGGCGGCGGGTTTGCAGCAACTGAATCGGCGAGACGCCCAACTCTTTCTGCACGATGCGGCGCAACTGACGCGAACTGATTTCAAACTGTGCCGCGATCTCCTCCAGACCGGCCCCGTCGTCCGCCATGCCTTCATTGATCCGGTGGACCATCAGGTGAGCGATGCGGTGGGCGTCGTCCACAGGAGCCATTCCCGGCGCCAGTTCCGGACGGCAGCGCAGGCACGGGCGAAACGCTGCTTTCTCCGCGGCTTCGGCGCTTTCGAAGAAACGGCAGTTCTTCGCGCCGGGAGTCTTCACGGTGCAGATGGGCCGGCAGTAGATGCCGGTGGAAGTCACGCCCACGAAAAATACCCCGTCAAAGCGCGGGTCGCGGGAAGTCATGGCCTCGTAGGCGGCGTGGTCGTCAATCATGGGAATCTCTCGCTCACCGGAAGGGGCAATGCTGGCCATTTTCGGACATTTGATTTTTTTTATTTCGATGTCCGAAAACGGCCAGCATTCCTCAGGGAACGGGGCACATTGCTCAACGGATGCAATGAAGACCAGCGAGTCATCCCCCAACCAACTTCCGACATGAACTATTTCTTCAAATTAATGCCATCGCCTGTGGGCGAATTGACACTGGTGGCCAGCGACAAAGGATTGGCAGCGATTCTCTGGGAGGACGACAACCCCCTGCGTGTCCGGCTCCCTTCCGGCGAGGAGGACGCCAGTCATCCGGTGCTTCTAGAAGCGGAACGCCAGTTGAACGATTACTTTGCCGGAAAGCTCAAGAAGTTCTCGCTGCCGCTGGATTTCACCGGCACCGAATTTCAGAAGGACGTCTGGAGGGCGCTCGTCACGATTCCGTTCGGTGAAACGAGAACCTATGCCCAGATTGCAGCGCAAATAGGCAGTCCCTCCGCAGTGCGCGCCGTAGGGGCGGCGAACGGAAAGAACCCCATCTCCATCGTCGCTCCCTGCCATCGCGTGATCGGTTCGAACGGGAAATTGACCGGCTTTGCCGGAGGCCTGAAGGCCAAGGCATTCCTGCTGAATCTGGAATCCCCAAACGGTGCCCTTTTCCCTGAAGCCGGGGTCACTCCCTGAAGGCCACTCCCGCCTTCTCCAGCGGATGCAGACCATGGTGCGTCAGTGCGGGAGCCTCGGCGGCGGGGAACATTTTTCCGGGATTGGCGATCTCCTCGGGATCGAAGGCGTGGCGGATGCGGTGCATCATGGCGATATCGGCGGGGCCGAACATATCGGCTAGAAAAGCCCGCTTTTCCATCCCCACGCCATGCTCACCGGTGATGCTGCCGCCCATGCGGGTGCAGAGACGGAGGATCTCCGCCGCGGCTTCTTCGGCCCGTTCATACGCGCCGGCTTCGCGTCCGTCATACATGATGAGCGGATGGAGGTTGCCGTCGCCTGCATGGAAGACATTGGCGATGCGCAGGGAATGACGGGCGGCAATTTCCGCGATGCCCCGCAGCGCTTCGCCCAACCGGCGGCGGGGTACGACTCCGTCCTGCACGATGAAGTCCGGACTGAGACGGCCCACGGCGCTGAAGGCACACTTGCGGCCCTTCCAGATCTTGAGCCGTTCGTCGTCGTTGCGGGCGACGTGAATGGTCTGTGCACCGCTGTCGACGATGAGCTGCTGGAGTTTCTCGCGTTCGAGAGCGACCTGATCGCGCGGACCTTCGAGTTCCACGATGAGCATGGCGGCGGCGGCGGGTGGATAGCCGGCACCTACGGCCGCCTCCGCGGCATCCATGGCGAGGCGGTCCATGATCTCCATGGCCCCCGGCAGCAGCCCGCTGGCGACCACCGCCGCGACGGCATCGCCCGCCGCTTCCGTGCTGGGATAGCTGGCGAGGACGGTGTGATAACATTCCACTTTGGGCAGGAGCCGCAGGGTAATTTCCAGCGCGATGCCGAACAGTCCCTCACTGCCGGTGAAAAGGCCCGTGACATCCGGGCCCGCGCATTCCGTGCTGTCGCTGCCCAGTTCCACCACCTCGCCGGTGGCGAGCACACATTTCATGCCGATGACGTGGTTCGAAGTCATGCCGTATTTCAGGCAATGGGCCCCGCCGGCATTGAAGGCAACATTGCCGCCGATGGTGCAAATCTGCTGGCTGCTGGGATCGGGAGCGTAGATGAGACCATATTGTGCGGCGGCTTTCGTCACCTGCACGTTGACGACCCCCGGTTCCACGACGGCGATACGCTGCACGGGATCGAGCCGGAGAATTTTGGTGAGCCGGTTGAGAGCAATGACGATTCCATTGTCCACGGGGACACTGCCGCCGCTGAGGCTCGTTCCACTGCCGCGGGCGACAAACGGCACCTGGTATTTTGCGCAGGCGCGGACCGTCTCGATGACTTCGTCCGGAGATACCGTCATTACGACTGCCCGCGGGGTGACGGCGAAGGCGGTGAGGCCATCGGATTCATAGGCCGCCAGATGGGCCTCCTCCGCCAGCAGACGGTCCGGAGGGAAGATGACGCGAAGCGCAGAGAGGAATTCCGGGGGGAGAGAAGTGGCGGCGACGATGGACATGCGATGCCGGAATATGGGAGGGATGTTTGGCGCTGTCCGCTGATTTTTGTCCGGGGGAGGGAGGCTTGCCTGGTGGACGTGGCCTCGTGGCGAACTTCTCAGATTTATGAAAAATCGCTGAAGGATATTACCGTTCGACACCGTCTTAGGGAATCGTATTTTTATCACCCCGCCCTATCCTTATCGTTCTCTGTTCAGCATGATTCCCAAACAGCGCCCCGTGTATTACGACAACCATATGCATACGCCGCTCTGCAAGCACGCAGAGGGTGAGCCCGAAGAATACGCGGAAATTGCGCTCCAGCGGGGATTGAAAGGGATCGTGATGACCTGCCACAGCCCCATGCCGGACGGCTGGTGGCCGCAGGTGCGCATGGATGTCGAGCAGCTCGACCAGTACATCGCCATGGTGCAGCGCGCCACGGAGACCTACGCCGGCCGCCTGGATGTGAGGCTGGGCATGGAGATGGACTTTTTCCCGGGCATGGAGTGGTGGGTGGAGCACCTGAACGAGCGCTGTGATTTTCACCACGTTCTGGGATCCGTGCACTTCTTCGGCAAGGACTACAAAGAACGCTTCTACAAAGGCAACCTGCTGGCCTTTCAGAAGCAGTATTTCTCACACGTGGCGGAAAGCGCGGAGACGGGGCTGTTCGATACCCTCGCGCACCCGGACCTCGTGAAGAACTTCCAGTGCGGCCTGTGGCAGTTTGACCAGGTGGAGGAACACCTGGCCGCGTGTCTGGACCGGATCGCCAAGACCGGAGTAGCCATGGAATTGAATACCAGCGGCATCAACAAAGCGATGCCCGAATTCAATCCCGGTCCCCAGATGCTGCGCATGATGAACGAACGGAATATCCCCGTGGTGCTCGGCAGCGACAGTCACACCCCGCGCCGCGTGGCGGCGGATTTTGACCGCGCCCTGGATTCCCTTGAAGAGGCCGGGTATGCGAAGGTCTCCTGCTTCCTCGGACGGAAGCGCCAGGATTTCCTGATCGCCGATGTCCGCGGCACGCTCAACCTGCCGCACCGGCATGAGATGAGCGAGGTGGATTGAAGCGGAAAGCCGCGCTCCGAATGATCAGGCCCGGCTCAGGTATTTGCCGTCCTCGGTATTGATTTTCAGGCGTTCGCCGGTCTTGATAAAAAGCGGGGCCTGGACCACGAGGCCGGTGGTCATGGTGACGGACTTGTAGTTGTTGTTGGCACTGTCGCCTTTCACGCCGTCGGGGGCGTCGGCCACTTCCAGTTCCATGCTGGAGGGCAGTTCCACGGCGGCGACCACCCCGTCGGTGAAGAGAATCGTGTATTTGTTATTCTCCACGAGGTAGCCCTTGATGTCCTTTACCAGGGCTTCCGGGACGATGATGTCTTCAAAGGTTTGGGGATCGAGAAAGTGGTGT
>DATAIE010001028.1:0-4121 GCA_036262875.1 Verrucomicrobiales bacterium | reverse complement strand
TTTCAATTCTTTGACCCATTCCGCCATATCGAGCGATCTGGAGAGACGAGCGAGCAAATGAATGTGGTCTTCCGTTCCGCCTGTGACGAGCGTCGGGCATCCGAGTCTTGATGAGATTTCACCCAGATAAGCCCATGCCGCTTCGCGGAGGGCGGTATTCCGCAGTGACGGCTGCCGGTCCTTTGTAGAAAACACCAGATGAACGATCACATTGGCGAGGGACTGCGACATGGAATAGTGGAGTAGCAATTCGAGCGGTACGAACGGTTGGCGGAACCCCTTCGGGGTTCGGAATTTGCCCGGACTCTACCTGGGGTAGCACCTGCGGTGCAACCCCAGGCTGTTAGATGCAACGCCGTTGGCGTTGAGGTCGTGTATAGGAGAAATTGCGATTACACCAGGAGTGGTCGCCAGTCTTTTCGCGGAAAGCGCCAGGTGAATGAGCGATGCCATTGACGGGAAATCGTGAAGTGAAACTTGGATAGAAGAAGATTGTTCAGAGAGATTGAAGAAAGACGAAACCTTTTTTCGCGATGCGGAATTCGACCGAACTCTACCGGGAGGAGCAGTAGAACGTTTGCCAAAAGAAATTTCCGGGATACAGGGGTTTCCTGTCGTTCTCCGCTGGCAGATGAGCATTGAGGCCATCGCGGTCCGCGAAGATTGGCAGCAGCCGTCGTTATTGAGCCTCTTTCGTTCGTTCGTTTGGACGGTAAAGGCACGGCACATACCCGTCGACATGAGAACATTTGACCGGAACCGGTAAGAACATCGGCAACATGAAGTGCCACCGCCAGCACGGCGAGGATTTCAAAGGAAACGCCTATCTTGATCGGCGACGAACATCGAGTCACCGATCCTGCCTGCGAACCGGCACGTGCTACATAACGCACCACAACTTCGTCCTCCTCCAACGCCAACGGCGTTGCGCCATACAGCCTGGGGTTGCACCGCAGGTGCTACCCCAGGTAAAGGCCCGTGCAATTTCGAACCCCGAAGGGGTTCCGCCAACCGACCGTTTCGTGCCGGCAATCACGCCACCGCTCCACCCGCGGTCCCCGGCTCACGCCAGAATCTCCTGAATCACATTCCCTGACACGTCCGTCAGACGAAAATCCCGTCCTGCGTGCCGGAACGTCAGGCGTTCGTGGTCGAATCCGAGGCAGTGCAAAATGGTGGCGTGAAGGTCGTGGACGCTGGTGGAATCCTGCACCGCTTTGAATCCGAACTCATCCGTCGCGCCGTAGACGGAGCCGCCCTTGATGCCGCCGCCGGCCATCCAGACGGAGAAGCCGTAGTGATTGTGATCCCGGCCGAGCTTCGATTTGCCCCCGCCATCAAGCTCCACACTCGGCGTGCGTCCGAATTCCCCGCCCCACAGAATGAGCGTATCCTCAAACAGTCCCCGCTGTTTGAGATCAGCCATCAACGCGGCGATGGGCTGATCGATTTGAGCGGAAAGTTTGCGGTGATTGGCCTCGATGGCCTCATGGTTGTCCCATGGCTGTCCGGAGCCGTGCCAGAGCTGCACAAAACGGACGCCACGCTCCAGCAGCCTGCGCGCAATCAGGGTCTGCCGCCCCTGCACGTGGTCTCCATAGGCGGCGCGGATGTCCTCAGGCTCTTTGGAAATATCGAAGGCGTCGGTGGCCTCCATTTGCATGCGGAACGCCAACTCAAACGATTCCACCCTCGTCTCCAGCCTTGCATTGCCAGGATGCGCGGCCATGTGCGCTGCGTTGATCTCACCCAGAAGATCCAACTGCCGCCGCTGCATCGCCGTGGAGGCGTGCGGGCTGCGGATATTTTCCAGCAGTTTCGTGACTTCCCGGTGCTGGGAATCCACGAACGTCCCCTGAAAATTCCCCGGCAAAAACCCCGACTGCCAGTTGGACACATCTTTGATAGGATAGCCGCCCGGGCACATGCACATGAAGCCTGGCAGATTCCGGTTTTCGGAGCCGAGGCCGTAGAGTATCCACGATCCCACGCTGGGTCTCGCCTGGGCGGAGTCGCCGCAGTTCATGAGCATCAGCGAGGGCTCGTGATTCGGCGCATCGGCATGCATGGAGCGGATGACGGCGATATCATCAGCATGGGCTGCCGTTTTGCTGAAGAGTTCGCTGATTTCCAAACCGCTTTGCCCGTATTTTGAAAACTTGAAAGGCGAGGGAAACGCAGCGCCGGTCTTGCGTTCCGTGCGCAAATACTCGCCCGGCAGCGGCTGCCCCGCGTATTTGGCGAGGGCGGGTTTCGGATCGAACGTATCCACATGCGATGGGCCGCCGTTGAGGAAAAAATGCACCACCCGCTTTGCCCGCGGAGCGAAGTGCGGGCCGCCCGCCGCCGCCTCTGCACGGCTCCCCAGCAAATCGGCGAGGCCAAGCGTTCCGAGTCCCGTGCCGATCCGGGCGAGCATCTGGCGGCGTGTGTAGAGAGAGGGAGGCATGGGATCAGTCGAGATAGACAAACTCATTCGCCAGCATCAACACCTGCGCATACTGCTCCCACGGTGTCAGCATTTCTTCCACGGGCGGCTCCGCTTCTGCGGCGGCGATGAACTTCAGGGCGGACTCCACTTCGCGGGCGGTCGCCCCGCGCTGATAGAGGCGGCGGTAGAACTCCTGCACGCGATCCGCCGGAGGCATCTCCGTGGCACGCGCGGCCAGCGCTTTGGCCCGTGCCGCTACAAACGGACTGTTCAAAAAGAAGAGCGCCTGTTGCGACACGAGCGTTTCATTCCGGGCTGAGGCATGCACATCCGGATGCGGGAAATCGAAGACCGCGTATGTCGCCGGCAGGTATTGCCGGTCCACGAGGCCGTAGAGAGTGCGGCGGTGATTGTTTACGGCCAGAGCGTCCTGAGGCCGGCCCCCGGCAGTGAGATCCAGTTCGCCCGTGGCCGCAAGGAGCGAGTCGCGCAGTTGCTCAAAATCGAGGCGGCGCTGCGGCAGCTCGCGGCTTTGCCATACGGCACTGGCAACGATCAACCGGTGCATCGCCTTCACGCTCCAGCCGCTTTCAATGAAGCGAGCCGCCAGCCAGTCGAGCAGTTCAGGATGCGTGGGAGGATCGGCGCGGAGGCCGAAATCGCTCGCCGTCCTAACGAGGCCCGTACCGAAATGCTGCTGCCAGATCCGGTTCACCATGACGCGGGCAGTCAGGGGATTGCGCGGATTCACAATGGCGTCCGCCAGTTCCACTCGCCCGCTCCCGTGCTCGAATGGAATCTCCTTTCCATTTGTCAGGAAACTGATGAACCGCCGCGGTACCTCGTCGCCGGGCTGGGCGGGACTGCCGCGCTTGAAGACCCGCGGCGGAGGTTCGGTGCCATGCTCGGAAAGCACCACGGTATACGGCGGGGCGTTGTCGGTTTTGATGAGCCAGCGGTCCACTTCGCTTTGCTGTTTCCACAGTTCCTCGCGGACCTCGTTCAGAAAAAACGCCTCGTTGTTGGCGATGGCCGTATCAGGCACGCAGGCTGGCGAGTCCGGGGCTTCCAGAAAGGCGCACAATGCTTCCGCCGCCGCATCCTTTGGCGCGGGCATGGCCTGCGCCTCTTTGAAAACTGCTCCATAACGCTGAGCCGCTTCCTGCATGGTGGCGGGAGGAGTGGCAAAGGCCGCGATCACCCGTGGATTGAGCACGCCGCCGTGTTCGCGACGCAGGTCATCGAGAACTGCGCCCGCCTTTTGCGAAAACTCAGCGGCAGGCACCTTCGCCAGCTTGATCCACGGCGCGAAGATGGGGTGCACTCCCGCCGCGGCGGTATACAGATAGTCGCGCCAGCGCCGCGCGGAGGCCGGAATGACATCGTCCGCACCCAGCGCCTCATCGAATCCCTCCTCAGGATACTTTTGCAGTTCCAGTTGAGCGGCGAGGTAGTCGGCTATCTTTGCCCGCAGACGACCGCCGCATTCCTCACGCCGCTTCTTCATCCCGTTGGCGAGCTTTCTCGTCAGCTTTGCAAACTCGGCATTTTTCACCTCCGGCCCGATGCGCTGGAGCCGGTCATCGCAGGCGTGAAAGACACCGTAAAGCGCGTAATAATCCCGTGTGGTCACCGGATCGAATTTGTGATCGTGACATCTCGCGCACTGCACCGTCAGCCCCATCGTGCC
>DATAIE010001027.1:0-5271 GCA_036262875.1 Verrucomicrobiales bacterium | reverse complement strand
CTACTGTCCAGGCGGTGCCGTCCGTAGAGAGCACGATGACGCCGTCTTTTCCAACTGCAACCAGCCCGCTGCCCGACCATGCGACGGAGTTAAGATTAGAAGTGGTGCCGCTGGCCCGGGCCGTCCAGGCCGCGCCATTGGGAGAGGTGATGATCGTTCCTCCGCTGCCGATTGCCACCGCCAGTGAGCCTGTCCAAATCACGTGTACGAGAGCAGCGGTCACACCCGTATTGCGGGGAGTCCATGTGGTGCCGTCGGCCGAGGTGGCAGCGGCCCCGGCATTTCCCACGGAGATGAAACGGAAGCCATCCCACACGAGGTGCCGCATCGACTGTGTCAGGCTGGTCGTCGTGAGTGTCCAGCCGCTGCCGGTATCGTGCATGAGCGTCTGAGGCTGATCCGTCAGAGCGGCGAAGGGCCACGCCAGAAATTCGGCACCTTTCACCGCGAGGCGGTCGTTGGATGAGGTGGTGGTCAGCGTCGTCCAGTCCGTACCATTCGCAGAGGTCCAGTTTCCTCCACTGTTGACGGAGGTGGCCCGAAAGACGGTGCCGTTGAACGCCATCGACTGAATGGAAAAGAACTGAGAAAGTTCAGAGGCAATCCCGCCGCCCGCCGTCCAGTGGATGCCGTCTGTCGAGGTTGCCAGCACTCCTTTTTCTCCCGCGAGGACGATATGACCGTTGCCGGTCGCTCCACAAAGAATCGAGGGCGCGTCCGGAAGTTCTCCGGTAGTCCAGGAGATGCCGTCCGGAGAGACGTGGACCGCTCCATTGTCTCCCGCCGCAACGAATTGAGTGCCGGTCCACAGGACCGTGTTCAAGGTCCGCTGAGACACCGCAGGATACCGAATAATGATCTCTGTCCCCTGGGACGGGAGGACGGAGAGGGCATAAATGGCGGCAATCCGCAGGGCAGCGCACGGCTTCATGGCGGCCTTTTTTTAACTGTGCCGCTTCACCGGTGCGAGATCATTTTCACGGGTCCATCCCGCGTGAAATTCAGCGGGTTCCGCCGCCGCTTTGGATTTCACTTTCCAGGCGCTCGCTGAGCCACTGCTTGATCATGCTCTGGTAGTTGAGATAGCGGCTGCGTGCCAGGCGTTTGATCCGGGCGAGCATGCGGGGGTCAAAGCGGAGCGTAATGGTGGTACTCTCCCTCACGTCCGGCCGGTGCAGGGCGGTATTCATGAGCCGGGCATCGATCTGGTGTTCGGCCCAAAAGGCTGCCTCGTCCTGCTCCGTCTCGAAATCCGGGATGGCGCTCCATTCGGTGATCTTGTTCATCGTCGGTTAGAGGAATTCCGTGTTTCGGCGCTCGTAGAAGCTGATCTCGTCCGCCGTCATCTGGCGGGCGAAAATGACGCGGTATTTTTTGCCGTCGGTCCAGAAGACGCTGAAAACGGGAAGATTGCCCACCGTTTTGCCAAGGCAGAAAAAGCGGGACTGCCCGCCGGTGGCGTCACTTTCGGGAAGCAGGCGGAGGGAAAAGGGGTCTTCGTAGGACTCTTCGATCTCGCGCGGCGAAATCTTTTTGAGATCAAACGGGGCGTCTATCCAGTCAAAATCCATGATAGGGTGTCAGGCGCGGGGGCGCTGGATCAATTCAATCTCATAGCCTTCCGGGGCGTCAATGAAAGCGAAAACGGAGCCGGTGGAGGTGGTGGTGGGTCCGTCGGACAGCGGATAGCCGGCGGCGGCGGCATGAGCGGCGAAGGCGTCCAGGTCCGGGACCTCGAAAGCGAGGTGCGTGAGGTCGGGACCCACGATCACCGGGCCGCTGGCGTCATAACGGCAGATTTCAATGAGTTCCTCACTTTGGGGAGCCTTGAGAAAAACGAGCACCGAGCCGCGGGGGGATTCATGCCGGCGGACCTCCTCCAGGCCGAGAACTTCTTTATAGAAGGAAATGGTCCGGTCGAGGTCCTGCACGCGGTAGCGGGTGTGGAGGAGTTTTGTGACCATGGGTAAACAGCACTCTCTCACGCGAGACCGGGGAGGCAAGGGGTTAATGGAGGTGTCAGGCGCGGGCTTGACGCGGACAAAATTCGCTCCCCCCGTAAGCACCGGGGGTAATGACCCGTTACCTCCTTCCTCCCTTTCTCCTCCGTGATCGAACGCCGCGTCCAACTTACCCTGCCTCATCGTGTCTTTTTCACTGACGGGGTCTTTGATGCAGGGAATGAAACACTCGTGCGGGCTCTCACCGGGACGGGCGAAAGCGAAAGCCGCCGCCGGAAGGTGCTGGTGGTGATCGAGGAGGCCGTGGCCCACTCGCAGCCGGGACTGCTGGAGGCGATTCCCGCGTGGTTTGCCGGTACGGGTAAAGCGTGGCTGCTTGCGCGGGAGCCGCTGGTGATTCCTGGCGGGGAGAGCTGCAAAAATGACTGGCCCCTGGTGGAAAAACTGTGGGCGGTGATCAATGAAGCCGGGATCGACCGGCACAGTTATGTCATCGCCATCGGCGGCGGGGCGGTTTTGGATTTGGTGGGCTTTGCCTCCGCCACGGCGCACCGCGGCATCCGGCACGTGCGGATGCCGACGACCACGCTCAGCCAGGGTGACGGCGGCGTGGGTGTGAAAAACGGGGTGAATTTCTTTAACAAAAAGAACTGGGTGGGCTCCTTCGCCGTGCCATGGGCCGTGGTGAATGACCACCGGTTCCTAACCAGTCTTCCGGACGACGACAAGCGGGACGGGATCATCGAAGCGATCAAAGTGTCCCTCATCCGGGACGCGGCATTTTACGGGGAACTGGAGGCCGGCGCGGCGGCTCTGGGGGCGCTGGACGATGCGCTGTTGCGCCGGATCATCCGGCGGAGCGCGGAATTGCATGTGGAGCACATTTGCACGGGTGGCGATCCCTTCGAGCTCGGGTCGGCGCGTCCGCTGGATTTCGGTCACTGGGTGGCGCACAAGATCGAACCGATGTCGAACTTCGCTATCAGTCACGGAAAAGCCGTGGCGACGGGGATGGCCGTGGATTTGTTATACGCAAAGCTTGCCGGGCTGCTCGGTGCACCGGATTGCGACCGCATCCTGACACTGATCGAAAATGCCGGCTTTCACCTTTGGCACAGGGAACTGACCGCGCGTGAGCCGGACGGAAAGCTCAGCGTGCTGCGCGGGCTGGAGGACTTCCGGGAGCACCTCGGTGGAGAGTTGACCATCACGCTGGTGACCGCGCCCGGCAAGGCGATGGAAGTGCATGAAATGGACGGCGCGCTGGTGGAGGCGGCGATCAGTGAACTGGAGGTCCGTTCCGGCGCCGCGCGGGAAACGGCGGGTTGCGCTGGTAAATAGCGGAACCCGGTATAAGGTGGCGGGCAGAGTCCCATGAAAAATCAGCCGCCGCCTCTCAAAGTGGGCACTCCCTGCCCCAAACAGTGGAATGAAATGGACGGCGGCGCGAAGCGCCGGTTCTGTGAGCACTGCCAGCTTCACGTGCATAACTTATCTGCCATGTCGGAGAGGGAGCGGCGGGACTTCACCGCCAAAACCGGTGGCCGAGGCTGCATTTCGTATTTGGTCCGGCCGGACGGCACGATGATTTCGGAGCGGTTCTGGTCGCGGTTCTTCCGGCCGCTGCGTTTCGCGGGAACCGCGGTATTGGCAACCCTGCTGCCCTTTTGGTTCAGTGCGTGTGCGCGCGAGCGTGAACGGATACTCGGTGCGCTGCCTTCGCCAAAAACGGCACCCGGCACGACGCCGGAGCCGCAGAGGATGCTGGGCGTTCCGGCTCCCCCTGACGTTAAACCCTGACATCGCCATGAAGAATGAACCGCCTCTCAAAATAGCAAGTCCCTGTCCGAAACAATGGGAGGGAATGACGGGGGATGCGAAGCGCAGGTACTGCGAACACTGCAAACTTCACGTCCACAATTTGTCTGCGATGTCGAAGCGCGAGCAGAGGAAGTTTGTCGCTGAAGGTGGAGACAGGGCATGCGTCACCTATCTTGTCAGGCCGGATGGCAGCATGATATCGGAACGGTTTTGGCACCGGCTTTTCAAACCCTTCCGTTTCGCAGGGGCCACCGTGCTGGCGACTCTCCTGCCGTTTTGGTTTTCCGCCTGCGCCTCCCGTCGCATCCCTCTCACGGGCAGCGTGTGTCCCACGCCCCAGCGCCTCGCCGGAGCTCCCATGCCTGTATCCGAGACGCAGGAGGCACATCCTGGAAAGAAGGTCGAATCACCGGTGACCCGCAGCGATAAACACTGAGCGCCATGAAAAATCAGCCCCCGCCGCTGAAAATCGCGAGTCCCTGCCCGAAGCAGTGGGAGGAGATGACCGGCGACGACAAATGCCGGTTCTGCGGGCACTGTCAGCTTCACGTGCACAATCTCTCGGCGATGTCGGACCGCGAGCGGGATGAATTTGTCGAGCAAACGAAGCAGGGAAAGGCGTGCATCGCCTATGTGGTGAGAGCCGACGGGACGATGATTTCAGATGGTTTTTGGAAGCGCCTGTTCCGTCCGCTGAAAAGTGTGCGTGTCGCCGGACTGGCTGTGCTGGCCACGGTGCTGCCGTTTTGGTTTTCCTCGTGTACCACAAAACGGAGCAGCGGCATGGTGAAAGGAAAGATGCAGACCGTCACGGACACGTCACGCTCCGGCAAAGGAAGGATGCTCCTGGGCGAAGCGCCCAATGTGGCTCCGCCGCCGGGGACTCAGATGACGATTGGGAAACCCGCGCTGCCGAGGTCTGAGAGGTAGAGGGAAACCGCATTCAGGACGCCACAACCATGAAAAAGGAAATGCCGCCCGTCAAAATTGCCAATCCCTGCCCAAAGCGCTGGGATGAACTGACCGGGGATTCGAAGTGCCGGTTTTGTGAGCACTGTCAGCTTCACGTTCAAAATCTCTCGGCGATGACGGAGCGGGAGAGGAACCAATTCCTGGCCGCGAGGGTTGGCGTGAAGACGTGCATTGTCTACCGGACGAAGCCGGACGGAACGATGATCTCGGAGAGCTTTTGGAACCGGATTTTCCGTCCGGTGCTCCGTTTGCGGGTGGCTGCGATGGCGGTGCTGGCGACGGTAGTGCCATTTTGGTTTTCGTCCTGCGCCACGAAACGAACGGCCGTCAGCGAAACTTCCGGCGGTGGCGGTTGTGCCTCCGGTGACACGGGTGCGTCCGGGAAATCGGGAAAGGAGATAGAGACGATGGGAGATGTCTTCATGGCACCACCACGCGGAGGCTCTACCGCCTTTCCGGCGCGACCCAGGCCCGGCGAGGACCGGGGGTGGGGACATCCGCCGGTGGAAAACGATCC
>DATAIE010001026.1:0-2921 GCA_036262875.1 Verrucomicrobiales bacterium | reverse complement strand
ACCCCGCCCACCGGAACTTCTTCGACCTCCCCCGCTTCGGGTCTTCGGTGGATGTGAAGGAGGAGGACGGGAATTACGTGGTGCACGCCTATCTTCCTGGTCGCGATGCCAATAACGTGAATGTCACCGTTGAAGACCAGTCGCTGAGGATAGAGGCCAAGGCGGAGAAGAATGACAAGAAGGACGGTGAAGGCACCCTCCTGATGCGCAAGTCCCATTACGCGCAGCTGTTAACGCTGCCAGGGCCGGTCCAGGCGGATAAAATGAAAGTGGACCGCAAAGAGGGTGTCCTGGTGATTACCCTTCCGAAAGCTCCATCGAAATGACGCGACTTCCCCGGAGAGACACTGGTCTCTCCGGGGAGCCGAATTTTCACGACAACCTGTTATGGCACACCGACCAAAGATAAAAGTCATTCATGGCCGTCCCTCCGAAATAGAGGCAAAGTTTACCTTGTGGGCGGAAGAGCAAATGGGCTGCGCCCCCATCATCTCGGTTACCCAAAGCGGGGGCACATGGGAGGAGAAGGAAACGGTCACTCTCACAGTGATCTACGAGGAGGATGAAAAGGCGGTCGCTGCGCGGCTGGCTTCTGCTTTGGAAGAGGATCGTATCTCCGGAGGCGCGACCGCCATCGTTCCGCTGCCGGATGTTACGCCGTCGCTGTGAGCTTCCCGAGAGGGGGGGCGGAACTCGCCGCCGCCCGCTGCGATTTTGCCGGGCTTGATTTTTGGAGTTAACTAAACGTCTGTCACGCGTTTGCACTCCAACAACGCAGCTGCGGAGGATGTCTCCAACGTTCGATCCGGACCTTCGCCCTCGAGCCGCCAGCGCGTACCGTTCGGAAATAGTTTGAATCGCTCCGTGATCCTCATCAGCCGGGAGATTTTACAGGATCCTCAGATCGCGGATATGTCCGCTCCTCCTCGAAGGTTCCGTCTGCCCGGTGAATCTTGAGCGAGCCTCCCTCGCGTTCGACTGTTCGCCTGGCTCCATCAAGTGCCTGACTTTTGGTATCGTAGGTAGAGATCACGGCACCGCCTTCCTCTTTGAAGTCCCATCTATTGCCGTTCGGTGTGAGGTGGTAGTTTTTCATATGATTGCGTGAATTAAAAACTTCGAGAGCCCGGACATTGCTGCGCCGGGCTCTCATTTGCCGTTTCGGACGTGTGCTCAGTGTGTAGAGCAGCCGGACGGCGATTTTTGCTTTTGCTCAAGGCATGCCATGCCGCTCATTAAACGCTGGCCCGTTAGTAAACATGTCCCGCGAGGCATCAGCCCGCGCCAGACGTTCGAAGAGCGGCGAGGTCTGCTCTCGCCCTTCCTGTCGGCAAAGGACGTCTCCACCGTCGTCGAGATTGAGAACTGCGATGAGCTCTCCCAATGCTCCGGACGCCCGCTCGACGGCCAGCAAAATATCCGCGGGGAGCGACTTGCCGTGTATCATCCGCAATTGAGCGAGGGAGAGCCAGCAGCCGAAAATGTTATCGAGATCTTTGGCGCACAACGACAGGGGCAGACTCATCCTCAATCCTGTGCAGTAAAGGGGCCGTTCTGCGACCCACGCTCCAATTCCCCCACCTTTTGCGCCGCTTTCTCACAAACCTCAACAACTTATCGTCCCCGGTTCGAATTGCCGATCTCCTCACCTCGTCGATTGATGAGCGCGCCGTTGACTTCATTTGAGGGGAAACAGCACGATCCGTCTCTGCTGCGAACGCATAATGCGCGAGTGCCGTTTCCAGCAAAGTGTAATGCAAGGGGTCTGCATCAGCCATATCGAGTGGGGAAATCACAACTTATTGCACGAAGTATGCCTGCACGAAGTATGCCTTCCCATTTCACTTTGCAGCCGCAGGGAAGCGGTGCCGTGGAGGGGTAATCGCCGGGGATACACAAAACCCCGCGCCGGACTTGCCGGATACGGGGTTTCGCTTGTTGGGGGAGACTGCCGGGTGTCAGGCCCGGCAGTGCAGGATTTACGCCGTCTCTGGTCTGGTAGATGCCCGTCTCCGCTTTCGGGCGTCCGCATGGCGACGAACTTGGCATGTATCATCTGAGGTGAAGTGGTTTAACCGATGACATCCCAAAGGCCCCCGCGAGCGTTCGGCTACCAGATTTGACCTGCCGTCCGCACGTCTGACCTCGACATGGATATTCCTATATCGCCCGCCACCTCCCTTCTGCGCATTCGCGCGGTAACGGTTGCGGCCATCGAGAATCTCTCGCTTCAGCGTGGCGATAGGCTCCTTGATGTCCCCGGCTGCATGAAGCAGTCTTGAAATCATGCGGACTGTGAACTTCATCGTCGGATGCGTGTGTCTGATTTTGGCCCCAGGCTTCGGGATTCTGAGCGTTATCGCAGACCCCAGCTATGCTTTCTTCGCGTTCTCCTTCATTTTCCTGGGCCGTGCTTCTTTCAGAGATGCACGTCGTCAGTAACTCCATGCCAGACATTCCTCCAATTCCCGCACGCCGCAGCCGCGGATGGCTCCACCCTCTGCGGTGGCGGTTCTGGAGCGTCACGATGCCGGTGCTATTTTGGGGAATGATAGTGGTACTGCTCTGGTGGCCAAGGCTCGAATATGAATATTCCGCTGGAAGCTTTGGAAGAATGAGGCGCGTCCATGGTCCAGCCGACTTTGATCACGCTATCCTGCGGCTGTGGCCTGAGTCGAAGACTCGATTTCCTGGAAACACTGTTGGCGAAGAGGTTGGAATTTCTCAGCCTTCATTCGGGCGTGCGATTCGGACGCGCCTCATTCTTCCAAAGCTTCCAGCGGAATATTTATATTCGAGCCTTGGCCACCAGAGCAGTACCACTATCATTCCCCAAAATAGCACCGGCATCGTGACGCTCCAGAACCGCCACCGCAGAGGGTGGAGCCATCCGCGGCTGCGGCGTGCGGGAATTGGAGGAA